>CAIOTP010000023.1 GCA_903861235.1 uncultured bacterium
CCCCAACGGCAGCGGCAAGTCCACGCTGCTTCGGGCAGCCTGTGGACTGCAGTCGCTGGCGGCTGGTCGCGTGTCGCTGGCGGGTCAGGTGGTGCACGCGTGTTCGTCCGCCTGGCGAGCGTCCCGCATCGCGTTCGTGGCGCAGCGACCGGCGGTCCCGCCGGCGTTGTCGGTGCGGGAGGTGGTCGGTCTTGCCTGCTTGAGGCGAACGGATGCCGCCGCGGTGCGCTCCGCCCTGGAGGAGGTGGGGCTTCTCGACCGCGCCGGCGAGCCGCTGGATCATCTCTCCGAGGGGCAACGGCATCGCGCAGCGCTCGCCCGGGCGTTGGTGCAGCTGCACGCGGGCTGCAGCGTGCTGGCCGTGGACGAGCCCACGGCGTCGCTGGATCCGGCATGGTCCGCCAGGCTGGTGCAGCGACTCCGTCAGGCGGCCCGCGAGGGTCTCACGGTGGTGCTGGCCACGCACGACCTGGTGTTCGCGGCGGCCTGTGCCGATCGGGCCGTCCTGCTGCGGCAGGGCAGCGTCCAGGCGGAGGGCCCGGCGTCCGAGGTGCTCGCCGAAGGGCCCTTGCAGCAGGCGTTCGGCACGCCGTTCGAGCCGTTCACGAGGCAGGATGGTCGCGGCGTGATCGTGCCGCGGTGGTGACGGACCACCACGCCTTCGGAGTATCCTGTCCGCGTGTCCTGGGTTCCCATCGTCATGATCGTCCTGATCGGCGCGGCCAATCTTCTGGCGCGACTGGGCGCGGCCAAGAAGAAGGCCGAGCAGGCTCGCGGAGCCGCCGATCCCGTTCAGCGTCAGCGAACCCCCGTGAACATCGCCGTGTCCCGGGCAGAGCCCGCAGATCAGGGGCAGCCCATGGTTTCGGCGGCTCTGTCCAGGGGGAGCGAGGCCATGGAGCAGGCAGCCAGGGCGATCGAGCGACGCTTGGACATGATGCTGAGGGAGTACGAGCAGAATCGGTCGGCAGGTGCCGAGGTGCGGCCTTCGCCGCCGACTCCGCCGCCACCTGCTCGGGTGAAGGTGGTGCCCGCTGCCGTTCCCGTGCCTTCCGCCCCGGCTGGAGCTCGGACGCCCGTCGCCGCCTCGGGCATGCCGGGCGCGGCCAGCCAGGCGAGGGTTGCAGCGCCTCTGGGCAGGCCTGCGATCTCGCCACGGTCCATCGGTGGAAGCAAGGCTCGCAAGCCTTGGAATGCCAAGCGGATGCGTGAGGGGCTGCTGGCGGCCATCATTCTCGCTCCACCGCCTTCGGCCAGTCGTTGAGACCCCGGCCTGATCGGCTCTGATCGCGGCAGGTTCGCGGGAGATGGGCTATCATTTCGGCCCTGATGGCAGGGAAGCCATCGAACCGACCCTTGGAGACACACCACCCATGATTGACATTCGCAAGCTGAAGGAGTTGGTCCGGTTGATGACCAGCAACGACCTGGTGGAATTGGACCTTCGTGACAAGGATGAGCAGGTGACCCTGCGTCGGCCGACGCCGACGGCGGCGCCTCAGATCATCCACGCACCCATGGCCATGCCCATGGCCGCCCCAGCCGCCCCCGCGGCACCCGCCGCGGCCCCGGCCTCGGCTCCTGTGGCCGCCCCGGCCAAGGACAGCACCGCCGGACTGCTCAAGGTGGAGAGCCCCATGGTGGGCACCTTCTACGCGTCGCCCTCGCCGGAAAAGCCCGCGTTCATCACCGCCGGCGCCAGCGTGGGCCCCGACACCGTGGTCTGCCTGGTGGAGGCCATGAAGATCTTCAACGAGATCAAGGCCGGCGTCTCCGGAACCGTCGAGCGTGTGCTGGTGAAGAGTGGCGATCCCGTGGAGTTCGGGCAGCCGCTGTTCCTGGTGAAGCCCTCCTGAGCGGAGCCCGACCATGTTCAAGCGCATCCTGATCGCCAACCGCGGCGAGATCGCCCTGCGCGTGATCCGCGCGTGCCGTTCCTTGGGCATCAGTCCCGTCTGCGTCTACAGCCAGGCCGACAAGGACGGGCCGTGGCTCGAGCAGGCCGACGCCAAGGTCTGCATCGGACCCGGACCCTCGAAGGACAGCTACCTGCGCATCGAGCGGCTCATCGCCGCGGCGGAGGTGACAGATC
>CAIOTP010000024.1 GCA_903861235.1 uncultured bacterium
CCCACTGCTCGGGCGGAATGCGGTTGCTCGGAAGCAGCTTGCTGACGTGCACGATGGCCGCGGTCAGGCCCCGCTTGCGGGCGTGGTGCAGGAACACGCTGTTCAGCACCGCGCGGGCCGCCGGCTTCAGACCGAAGCTGATGTTGGAGAGACCGAGCAGGATGCCGCACTCCGGGAAGCGGCGGGCGATCCGCTCGATGCCCTCGAGCGTCTCGAGCCCCAGCTTGCGGTCGTCCTCGTTGCCGGTGGCGATGGTGAAGGTGAGCGGATCGAAGAGCAGGTCCCGCTCGTCGAGTCCCCACTTCCGCGTGTACAGGTCGTGGATGCGCTCGGCGATGGCCAGCTTGCGATCCGCCGTCTTGGCCATGCCCGCCTGCGGGTCCTCGTCGATGGTCAGGGCCACGCACGCCGCACCGTACCGCTTGAGCAGCGGGCAGACGCGGTTCATGCGCTCCTCGCCGTCCTCCAGGTTGATGCTGTTCACGATGCAGCGGCCTCCGGCGCGCTTCAGGCCCTCCTCCAGCACGCCGGCCTCGGTGCTGTCGAGCATGAGCGGCGCGTTGACCTGCCGCACGATCCGGCTCGCCACCTCGCCCATGTCCTTCACGCCGTCCCGGCCCACGAAGTCCACGCACAGGTCGATCAGGTGGCTGCCGTCGCGCATCTCCTCGCGCGCCATGCCCACCAGCTGATCCCACTGCTCCTCGTCCAGGAGCCGCTTGAACTTGCGGCTGCCGTTGGCGTTGGTGCGCTCGGCCACGATCAGGAAGCTGTTGTCCTGCTTGAACTCGGTGAAGCCGTACAGGCTGCTGCATCCGGCGGGCTGGGCGGCGCTCGTGCGGATCGTGCGTGCTCGGCGGTCCCCCACCACGCCACGCAGCGCCCGGATGTGCTCCACGGTGGTGCCGCAGCAGCCGCCGACCAGGTCGACCTTGAACTCCTCCACGAAACGCCGCATCGCCTCCGCGAAGGCCTCGGGCTGCAGCGGGTACTCGGTCCGCCCCTCCACCAGCACGGGAAGGCCCGCGTTGGGCACCACGCTCACCGCACGGTCCCAGTTGCCGGTGAGGTACGCCACATGTTCGGCCATCTCCACCGGGCCCGTGGCGCAGTTGAGACCCAGACTCGCGATGGGGAAGGGCTTGAGCGCATTCACCACCGCCGCCATGTCGCTGCCCAGCAGCATGGTCCCCGTGGTCTCCATGGTCACGCTCACCATGAGCGGAATGTCCTCGTGGGTCAGGTTCCGCTCGGCCAGCGCGTCCAGGCAGGCGTTGATGGTGCACTTCACCTGCAGCAGGTCCTGGCAGGTCTCGATCAGGAAGCAGTCCACGCCGCCGTCGATCAGGCCCCGCGCCTGTTCGCGGTAGGAATCCAGCATGAGATCCCAGGTGGTGTTCCCCAGCGTGACCAGCTTGGTGCCCGGACCGATGCTGCCGGCCACGAACCGCGGCCGGTCCTTCGTGGCGTGCTTCGCGCACGCGGCCCGCGCGATCTCCGCACCCTGACGGTTGAGTTCGCGGGTCCACGCCACCATCTCGGCGTCGAACTCGGCGCCGACGAGCTTGTTGGCGCCGAACGTGTCCGTCTCCACGATGTCCGCGCCCGCCGCCAGGAATCCTTCGTGGATCCGCTGGATCACGTCCGGCCGGCTCCGCACCAGGATGTCGGTGCAGTTGTCGCGGCCCAGATAGTCGGCCGGCCCGCAGTCGGAGCAGGCGTGGATGCTGGTGCCCATCGCACCATCGATGACCAGGACCCGGGAGCGGAGGGCGTCGAGGAACCTGCTGGACATGCGGGAAAGGTACGAGGCCACGAGGTTCCTATCAACCGTCCATCCGGATATACGGATGACCCAAAGGGCCGGAACACGGGATTCCTTCTCGATCGTCCGAGAACCTTTCACTCTCCCTTCAGAATTTTCGCTTTCGCCAGCGTGCAAACAGACCCGACCCCCACGCCGGACGGCTTCCGCCCCACACTCCCCCTTCGTGTTCAACACCCTTCGCCGAATCGCCGGCTTCCTGATCCTGGCCGCCGCGAGCGCCTGCACCACGCGTCCCGCGCCCTCCGGCACGCCGATCGATCGCCCCGACGCCCTGGCCTCCTTCGAGCAGGTG
This sequence comes from uncultured bacterium, assembly GCA_903861235.1. GTDB lineage: Bacteria > Planctomycetota > Phycisphaerae > Phycisphaerales > SM1A02 > SYAC01. Next base: position 2,121 of record CAIOTP010000024.1, read on the forward strand.
TGGCTCCTGGTGGAGGAGACCGATGTGGATCCAGCTCACGAGGGCGTGGACTGGCAGGCGGTGCGTCAGGAGTTCCGACCTCGCGCGGCGGCCTGCCGCACGCAGGAAGAGCTCCGCCAGGTCCTCTCCGACATGCTCGCCAGACTCGGCCGCAGCCACTACGGCATCCTTCCCGAGGGAAGTTCCGTGCAGCGTGCCTCCGTGGACGGCGACGCCACGCTGGGGCTTGAACTTCGCGTGATCGAGGATCGTGTCGTGGTGACCGGCGTCGAGCGCGACGGTCCTGCCGCATCGGCGGGCATCCGGGTGGGCTGGATCGTGGAGACCGTGAAGGGTGGCGACGCCATGGCGGGCGTGCCCTCGGCGAGCGAGCTGGGCCCCATGGCTCGCTACGCCCGGGACGCTTCAGCCCAGAGTCTGGATGCGGGCGCCTCCAACGCCGCGGAACTGTGGGTGCTGGTCGACGAGGCCGGCGACAGACACGAACGCTCTCTGCGGCGGGCCCCGCGCCCCGGCACGCCCACCCAGATCGGGCTGCTGCGATCCTTCCAGGCCCGCTGCGACGATCGCTGGCTCGGGCCCGACGAACTTCGTCATGCCGGCCTGCCCGCCGATCTCCGCATCGGTCTGATCCGCTTCAACGTGTGGATGCCCACGATCGCCGCGGACATCGACGCGGCGGTCGACCGACATCGAGGTGATCAGGGCGTCATCCTCGATCTTCGCGGCAATCCCGGCGGCGTGGGTGCCATGGCCATGGGCGTCGCGGGCCACTTCCTGGAGCAGGAGGACAGCCTGGGCACCATGCGCACGCGCGACGCGGCGCTGGAGTTCAAGGCCAACCCGCGGCGCAGCACCGCCGACGGCCGGACGGTGGAGCCCTTCGCGGGCCCGTTGGTGATCCTGGTGGATCCGCTGAGCGCCAGCACCAGCGAGATCTTCGCGGCGGGGCTGCAGGGACTGGGACGCGCCCGCGTGATCGGTCGCACCAGTGCCGGTGCCGCGTTGCCGGCGCAGATGCGCGAGCTCCCCAGCGGCGACGGCCTGCTGTTCGCGTTCGCGGACTTCACCAGACCGGATGGCCGACGCATCGAGGGCGAGGGCGTGGTGCCCGACCAGGTCACCGGCACCGATCTGGCCGTGTGGCGTGCCGGCGGCGATCCTGACCTGATGGCCGCGGCCCGCTGGATCGGTGCCTCCGACCGCTCGGCGCGACCCACCTCCTGATCCACCTATGCTGCACGGCACCATGAACCAGCGTCTGCGCACGGTCGTTCTCGCCGCCCTGCTCGCCACACCGCTCCCCGTCCAGGGCCAGGGATCGTTCGGCTCGGCACCCGGGGCGCCCTCCCAGCCGACGCCGCCTCCCTCGCGCGACGAGCCCTCGCGCCCCGAGCCGGGACCCGCCACGCCCGCGGCGCCTCCGATCGCCGCGCCGCGCGACCTGCCGCCCGCCCAGGACATCTTCCGGCGGAGCGTGGAGGCGATCGGCGGCGCGGACGCGATCCGTCGTCACACCTGCATGCATGTGAAGGGCACGCTGGCCTCGCCGGGCATGCCCACGCCGGGCAGCATGCAGATGTTCATGCTGGCTCCCAACCGCTTCCTCACCGTGATCGACATGGGCCAGCTCGGGCGCATGGAGCAGGGCTTCGACGGCACCGTCGGATGGTCGCGCAACCCCATGATGGGCGCCCAGCTGCTCCGGGGCGCCACCCTGGACGAGCTCCGTCGGCAGTCGGACTTCTACAAGGAGCTCGATCCGGGCAAGCTGTGGGACAAGGCCACCACCAAGGGCGTCGCCGACTTCGCGGGCTTCCGATGCCACGAGATCGAGGTCGAGGGCGACCTCGGCGAGGGCAGCCTGTTCTACGGCGTGGACGACGGCCTGGCTCGCGGCATGCGGCTCAAGGTGGACACGCCCATGGGCAAGGTGCCGACCGAGACGCGCATGCTGGAATACAAGGTCTTCGACGGCCTGAAGGTGGCCAGCAAGACCGAGATCTCGGCCATGAGCGCCACGCAGACCATGACGGTCGACTCGGTCACCTACGACCCCATCGATCCCAAGGTCTTCGACCTGCCCGCCGACGTGAAGGCGCTGGTGGCCAACGCGGGGAAGCCGGCGGCTCCCAAGGGCACCCCGGCGGCACCCGGCAAGACCCCGTGATCGGCGCCGCCCTGCTGGTGGCTTCGCTCGCGGGGCCGCCTGCGGCGACGGACCCGGCCGCCCTGATGCGGCGGGCCCTGGAGGCCGTCGGCCCCGTCTCCGAAGTCACGAGCCTGCGCGCCGACGGCGAGGTGCGCGTCGAGGGTCACCCTGAACGCACCGTGCGTTTCGAACTGCTGAGCATCGCCGGCTCGCCCCGCCGGCTGCTCCTTCGGCAGCGCCTGGCGGACGGCCGATCGATGGAGATGGGATGCCTGGGCGAGGTCGGCTGGCTTCGGCGCCCGGGCGATTCGACCGCCATGCCGCTCGAGGCGGTGGCCGTGAGCGCCACCACCTCCGCGCTGCTGCCTTCGCGGATGGTGCTTTCCGTGGCCGATCGATTTCCACACCGGACGCCGGCCCCTTCCGGAACCTTCGAGGGTCGCGTCTGCGACCGACTGGAGGTCGAGGATCGCGACGGCGTGAAGGGCTCCCTGTGGTTCGACCCGACCAGCGGCCGACTGACCGGCATCGAGACGCAGGCGAAGGACGCGTCGCGCCCCGCCAGCCGGACGGTCATCGAGGCCTGGGGCCCCGCCGGGCCGCTCACCGTGCCCGTGCGTCTGCGCATGCGACGCGGGGACGAGACGGTGGTGACGGAGTTCACCTCCGTGTCCGTGGAACCCCTCGCGGACAAGGCGTTCGAGCCGCCGCCCGAGGTGCGACCGGAGGAGACCGCACCCTGAGCGGGACCCGCCGCTTGATGGTGCATGGCGGCTCCCGGGAGAGGTTTCCGACGCCCGGTCGACGGCCTCGGCACCGGTATTCTTCGCGGCCCGTGTCGACGCCCGCCGCCATCCAGCTTCATGAGGTGCGCAAGCGATTCGGTGCGCTCGAGGCCGTGCGGGGTGTCTCGCTTCGGGTGGAACGCGGATCGGTGTGCGGCTTCCTGGGGCCCAACGGCGCCGGCAAGAGCACCACCATC
>CAIOTP010000025.1 GCA_903861235.1 uncultured bacterium
CGTACACGCGGTGCAGCGTGGCGTTGAGTTCCGCGGCGGTCTTCAGGTCGCGGCCGAAGGGCTTCTCCACCACGATGCGGCTGCCGTCGGCGCAGCCGCTGGCCTTCAGCTGGTCGGTGACCAGGCCGAACACCACCGGCGGAATCGCCAGGTAGTGCAGGGGCCGCTTCGCGTCGCCCAGCGCCTGACGCAGCTTCCGGAACGTCTCCTGGTCGGCGTAGTCGCCGTCCACGTACTGGAAGCGGTCGCTGAACCTCTTGAAGGCCGCCTCGTCCACGCCGCGGCCGAAGGTGGTGATGCCCTCGCGCGCCCGGGCCAGCAGCTGGTCACGGGTCATGCCGCTCTTGGCCACGCCGATCACCGGCGCATCCAGGTGGCCGCGCTTGAACAGCGCCTGGATCGTGTCGAAGGTCTTCTTGTGGGCCAGGTCGCCGGTGGCTCCGAAGAGCACGAGCGCGTCGCTGCGTTCAGGGGCGGGCATGGTGTTCCTTCCGGCTCAGTGCGAGCCCGAGGTCTTCTCGTGGTGTCCGCCGAACTCGAAACGCATGGCCGAGCACACCTTGTCGGCGAACAGCGCGTTGCCCCGGCTGCTGAATCGTTCGTACAGCGCCGCAGTCAGCACGTGAGCGGGGACCCCTTCGTCGATCGCGGCGTCGATGGTCCAGCGTCCCTCGCCGGAATCGCTCACGCGGCCGCCGAAGCTCGCCAACTGCGGGTCCTTGGCCATGGCGTCGGCGGTCAGGTCCAGCAGCCAGCTCGCCACCACGCTGCCGCGCCGCCACAGTTCGGCGATCTCGCCCAGGTCGAAGTCGTACTGGTAGGCCTCCGGCTCTCGCAGCGGGGTGGTCTCGGCGTCCTTCTCGCGCTGCACCTTGCCGGCGTTGGCGTTCTTCAGGATGTTGAGCCCCTCGGCATAGGCGGCCATGAGCCCGTACTCGATGCCGTTGTGCACCATCTTCACGAAGTGTCCGGCTCCGCTCTGGCCGCAGTGCAGGTAGCCCTGCTCGGCACTGCCGCCGCGGTTGCCGCGGCCCGCCGTCGGAGGCACGTCGCCCTTGCCCGGCGCGAGCGCCGCGAAGATGGGATCGAGCCGCTTCACGGTGGCGGCCGGGCCGCCGATCATCTGGCAGTAGCCGCGCTCCAGGCCCCACACGCCGCCGCTGGTGCCCACGTCCAGATAGTCGATGCCCTTCGCCGCCAGCTCCTTGGAGCGGCGGATGTCGTCCTTGTAGTAGCTGTTGCCCCCGTCGATCAGGCAGTCGCCCTTGGCCAGCAGCGGGGCGATCTTGTGGATGGTCTCGTCCACGAACGCGGCGGGGATCATCATCCACACGGCGCGTGGAGCCTCCAGCTTGCCCACCAGATCCTTCAGGTCGGCGGCAGGGGTGGCGCCCTTGGCGGCCAGTTCCTTCACCGCACCGGCGTTCATGTCCCAGACCACCACCTGGTGGCCCGCCTTCAGCAGGCGAAGCGTCATGTTGGCGCCCATGCGACCCAGTCCGACCATCGCGATCTTCATGCAAGCTCCTTGGTTCGAGGAGCGGACAGGCTAGCGAATTCCGCAGCGGGCAGCCGCCGCGGGCAGCACCCGGGCCACCAGCCAGGCGGCGAAGCGATCCTTGGAACAGGGGCCGCCGGGCGGCGATTCGCAAGCATCGGGCCAGAGCAGAACCCCGTCCACGGTGTCCGAATCCATGGTGGCCAGCGGGTTGGCCACGATGCAGTCCGCGCGCTTCCTCGTCAGCTTGCTTCGGGCGCTCGCCACCAGCGCATCCGCCGGCTCCAGCGCGAAACCCACCACGAACTGATCCGGTCGTGAAATCAGCGTGCCCAGGATCTCGGGCACCGGTTCAAGTTCGATCGAGATCGGTCCGTCCTCCCGGCGGGCCTTGCCCGCCCGTGGGGCACGCGGTCGCCAGTCGGCCACGGCCGCGGCCATGACCAGCAGGTCGAAATCAGCCCACCAGAGCCCCAGCAGATGCCGCAACTCCTCCGCGGTCCGGAACCGCAGCACATCCGGCAGCGAATCCAGTCCCGCGGGCTGGCACGGACCGGCCAGCACCCGCACCCGGCATCCCTGTGCCGACAGAGCTCCCGCGATCGCCACGCCCATTCGACCACTGGAACGGTTTCCGATGAACCGCACCTCGTCCACGGGCTCGTGCGTCGGGCCAAGCGTCACCAGGGCTCTCAGGGGTCGGCTTCGGTTCATCGTCGTTCGGGGCTCGGGTCGGTTGCGGCAGGTCGACCCATCGCCCATACTAAAGGTTCCGGCCGTCCGCACCCTTCGCA
>CAIOTP010000026.1 GCA_903861235.1 uncultured bacterium
GACCTGCTCGAGGACATCGCGTTCGCGCATCGGGTGCGAGCCCATGGCAGCCGCGGCGGACTCTGCACCGCCGAGCACCTGCTCAGTGTGGAGATGTACGAGCGCATGAACGAATTCCACACCGGCTGGAAACGGATCTACATCGAGGCCGCCGAGCGCGACGTCTCGCGCATGCGGTCGCTGGGTCTGGAGTGCCTCATCGTGGGCGCGCTGCTGCCCATGGCCGGCCTGGCCGCCGCCGCGGCGGGCTGGGCGTGGGGCGGCGGGTCGCTCGAGCCGCTCGCCACGGTCACGCAGTGGCTGGGGGTGGCCAGCGTGGCCACCTTCCTGGGTGTGGCCATGTGGCTTCATGGCATGTGCCGTGCGCCGGCCTTGGCGGCGATCTTCCATCCGCTGGGCGCCTGGCTGGTGGCCCACTGCTTCCTGGAGGGCGCGGAGGACCTGGTCGCGCGCCGTCCTGTCCGCTGGGGCGGGCGTGAGTACGTGCTCTCGCCCATGCCCGGGGGACGCTACGGACACCGCACCAGGCCCAGGACATGAGCATGCGCATCCTGCACACCAACGACGACGGCATCTTCGCCACCGGCCTGGCGGCCCTCCACGCGGCGACCGAGGGTCTGGGCGAGCGGCTGGTGGTGGCACCGGCCAGCAGCCAGAGCGCCGAGAGTCACGGCATCACCTTCCACCGGCCGCTCATGACCGGTGCGGCGCCGCTGGCCTTCGGAGGCGAGGGCGTGGCGGTGGACGGCACGCCCGCCGACTGCGTGAAGCTCACGCTCCGGGCGCTGTGGGCGGAGCGTCACGGCGCGGGCACCCGGCCGGACCTGGTGATCAGCGGCATGAACCACGGCGCCAACGTGGGCGTCAACGTGATCTATTCCGGCACCGTGTCGGCGGCCATGGAGGCGGCCTTCCTGGGGGTGCCCGCGATCGCGGTCAGCCTGATGCTGGGCGACCGTGCGAAGGCCGACTACCGCCGGGCCGCGAGCATCGCCCGACACGCCATCGACCGCGTGATCGCGGCCGGCGTGCTGGACGCCCACCGCGTGATCAACATCAACGTGCCGCCCACCGAATCCGCGGACGCGCCCATGCCGCCGATCCGGGTGGTGCCCATGAACACCGCCGCGGGCATCGACGGCTACGAGCGTCGGAACGCTCCGGATGGCCGAACCTACTACTGGCCTGCCGGCAACGGCATGGAGTTCACGCACACCGCCGAGGGCAGCGACGTGGAGCAGCTCTATGGTGGCGCGGTCACCGTGACGCCGCTCTTCTACGACCGCAGCGATCGGGACCTGCTCGAGCGCATGCGGCGCGCCATGCGCTGAGATTCACTTCAGCAGCAGGCGGATCTTGAACTTGACCGTCTCGCCGGGCTTCAGCTGCTCGAGCTGCTTGCCCTGGGCTCGCCAGCCGTAGAGCGAATCGATGATCGGCTGGTCCACACCCTGGAAGCCCGAGCTTTCGAGCAGCGTGCAGTTGACGGCCTTGCCCTCGCGATCGAACTCGATCAGGGCCAACGGAGCGCGTGGCGCCGTGGTGACCGAGGTCAGCTCGTCGAAGTAGGGGCGCTTGGTGAGCACCTTCAGGCCCTTCGCCGCCAGCGGCTTGCCGGTCCGCCACTGGCTCGGCGGCACGTTCACGGTGCTGGTGGCGTCGCTCTCGCGGTCGCTCAGATCGCCGTCGGCCTTGGGACCCGGCTTGGCGCCAGGGCGGGCGCTGGGATCCGGACTCGGTCCGGTGGCAGGCGAGGCGGAAGGCTGCGTCTTGCCCGGCGCGGCCTTGGTGGGAGGCACAGGCTGCTGCGGCGGACTTGGGGGCTGTGCCGGGGCGGGTTCGACGGGCGTTGCGGTGGGCTGCTGGGGCGGCGTGGCGGCGGGCGGCTGCTGCGGTTGTGGCGGCGTGGCCTGCGCGGGTGGCGTGGGTTCGGCCTTCACCTCGGGCTGCGGGTTCGGGTCGGCCGGCTGGTCCTGCGGCTGCTCCGGAGCCTTGTCCACCGGCTGGATCATGGGCTCCACCTGCGTGGTCTTGGCCTCGGGGCTCTGGATCGCCTTCTGGTCGGGCGCCGTGGGCTCCGTGGCGGCCGTCTTGGGCGGTGGAGGCGGCGGGGGCGGCGTCGGCCTGGCGTCCTCGCGACGATCGGGCGTGGGTGGTGGCGGCTCCGCGGGTCGCGCAGGTTCGGGTGGTCGCTGGGCGGGCTGCGGGGGCTGGGAAGGCCGCGAGGGCTGCGGCGGCTGCATCGGCTGCGGTGGCGAAGGTTCCGCGGCCACGGCGGCTTGTGCGTCGGGTGCGGGCGGCGCGGCCTCGGCTGGCGAGGGGACCTGCGGCACCATGGGCGGCGCCGGTCGCGCCTGGGGCATGGGCTGTCCACCCTGGTCCGTGTCACGGAACGCGGCCTGATCGACTTCACTCAGACGGGCCAGGTGCTCCTGATATTCGTTGTAGCCGATCCAGGTCATGGTGGACTGCGTGGTGCCGTCCTCGATGCCCAGCTTGATCAGATCGTCCTCGGTCTGCTTCTGCTCTTCGGTGCGGGCCTGCCGCTTCTCCATCTCCTTCTCCACGCTGAAGTCGGCGCGGCGGGTGCGGTCCTGGCCGTCGTGGGGCTCGGACAGCATCCGCGTGCAGCTCGCGGCGCCGGGCAACGCCGTCGCGGACCCGCCGCTCATGGCGCTGCGCGACGACGGCCCGCCGACGAGCGCGACGGGCGCCCTGCCGTCCAGCGACCTGCTCTCGCTGACGAACGGCAACC
>CAIOTP010000027.1 GCA_903861235.1 uncultured bacterium
AGTCAAAGAGAGTCGCGGATGGCGGTGATCCGCGCCTCGAGCTCGTCAAGGACCGGCTGGTGGGCGTCGAAGTGCATCGCGGCAGTGTAGCGGTGATCGTGATCCGCACCGATCGCTATCTTCCTGCCATGCACATCGGCGATCCCGTGGCCCGGATGAAGGAGAGCACCACCCTGGCGGTGGCGGCGAAGGCGGCCGCGCTCAAGGCCTCGGGCAAGCCCGTGATCAGCTTCGGCGTGGGCGAGCCGGATTTCGACACGCCCGCCCACATCCGCGAGGCCGCCAAGCGTGCCCTGGACGCGGGTCTGACGCGCTATGCCCCCACGCCCGGCGACAAGGCCGCACGCGAGGCGATCGCCGCCAAGCTGAAGCGAGAGAACGGCATCGACTGCCGAGCCGAGCACGTGACCATCACCGTGGGCGCCAAGCACGCCATCGCCATCACGCTGCAGACGCTGCTGCAACCCGGTGCCGGTGACGAGGTCATCCTGCCCACGCCGGCATGGGTGAGCTACCGACCGCTCATCGAGCTCTTCGGCGGCGCCTGCCGCGAGGTGCCCTCGAGCGTGGAGGACGGCTTTCGCCTGGATCCCGCCGCCATCGAGCGAGCCATCACGCCCCGCACGCGTGCGATCGTCCTGAACAGCCCCAGCAACCCCTGCGGCGTGGTGCAGCCGCCCGCGGTGCTGGAGCGGCTCTTCGCCGTGCTCGCGGCTCATCCGCAGGTGGCGGTCATCAGCGACGAGATCTACGAGAAGCTGATCTACCCGGAGATCGAGCCCGGCGTCCGGCATGTGAGCCCCGGCGCAGATCCGCGGCTGGCCGAACGCACCGTCACCATCAACGGCCTGAGCAAGGCCTACGCCATGACCGGCTGGCGCGTGGGCTACCTGGCGGCGCCCGGCGATGGCGGCAGGTTGGCGCGCGAGGCGATCAAGCTGCAGGGCCAGCTCACCAACAGCATTCCCACCTTCATCATGCCGGCCATCGTGGAGGCGCTGGAGCGCGGCGGCGACGGCGTGGAGTCCATGCGCCGGGAGTTCGCGCGTCGAGCGGGCATCATCCACGGCCTGCTGCAGGCGATCCCGAGGTTCCGCTCCACGGCTCCCAGCGGCGCCTTCTACAGTTTCGCGTGCATGCAGGCGTGCATGGGCCTTCGCAGTCCGGCGGGTCGTGTGATCGATTCCGCCCAGGCGTTTGCCGAGGCGCTGCTGGACGAGGCTCTGGTGGCCGCGGTGCCGGGCGAGGACTTCGGGGCCGGAGCGGCCACGAGCGTCAGGTTCAGCTTCGCGTGCGGCGAGGAGACGCTCCGCACCGGTCTGAATCGCGTGGCTCGGTTCGTGGCTTCGCTGGCCTAGGTCGTGGGCTCGCCTCGCGGGCAGGCGAGGGCGATCACCAGGGAGGACAGCACCACCACCCGCGCCGCCGTGAGCACCGGAAGTGACAGGCCCACGCCTGCCCAGGTGAGCACCTCGAGCGGCGAAAGCAGGAAGCCCGCCACGAACGCCGGCACCACGGTGGCCATGAGACCTGCCGCCTGGTTCGAAGGCTCGAACGCCAGGATCGCCACCGCGAGGGCCAGGGTGGCCAGGAAGAGGATGGGCACCAGCGGCGCCGAGGCGCCCGGCAGCAGCAGGGCCAGCGCCGCGGTCATCGCCGCCATGGGCATCCAGGCGCCGCAGGTGGCGGCCCAGCCGTCCAGATCGCGGAGCAGCCTTCGAGCCAGCGACGCGGCGCCCACGATGCCCGCCAGCATGCCCGCAGCCTGCCACACAGGACCCGACACCGGCCACCAGGCCCTTCGATACGCGTCCAGGGGCAGCATGTCGTCCGTCACCGTGGAGGGACCGAAGACGCCCAGCCATTGGGGAGCGGAGAGCGCGAGCCAAGCCAGCAGCCCGGCGAGCAGAAGGCAGGGCGTGGTCAGGCAGGCGGCCATCAGCACATCCATGGACGACTTCATGCGACGCTTCGCCCCCAGCCAGCCCATGCCCGTGATCAGCACCAGGCACCCGCCCGAAATCACGATGCCCGTCCTCTCGGGCCACCAGGCGAGGCGGCCGCCACCGACATCCAGGAAGACGGCATTGCCGGTGGAGGGCTCGCGGTCCGCGGGATCGACCGCCAGACTGAACACCGAGGTCACCACGGCGTCGCCGAGGTCCTGCAGGGCGTCCAGGTCGGCGTTCTCCCAGGTGTCGGTGGCCGCGTGGTAGTGATCGTGGCCCTGGATCAGGGCGAAGTTGAGCCCGGGCTTGCCGGCCTCGCGGAAAACGCGGAAGTCGGTGGCATTGGGCACATGCCTGGCGATCTCGGCGAAGAGGCTGTTGGCCACCACCCGGTCGATGTTGGTGGTGATGGCACGGAACACGTTGGCGCTCTCGGGTCCCACTTCGTAGAGCAGGGCAGGACCCGAGTTCCCACGGCTGTCCACGTTGATCACGATGCCCACTTCGGTCATCCACCGGTGGTTGTTGGCGAAGAGCTCCGCCCCGCGAAGACCGGACTCCTCGGCGTCGGTCAGCAGCAGGATCACGTCGCGGCCCTTCAGGTCGCTGGTCCGCAGGAACTCGGCGATCTCCAGCGCGACCGCCACGCCCATGGTGTTGTCGCCCACGCCCGGGCTGCCGGCCACGGTGTCGTGATGGGCCACCAGCAGGACCGCCTTGCCCGGGTTCGTGCCCGCCTTGCGGGCGAGCAGGTTCCGGATGGTCATGTCGCGACCGTTCACGCGGATCGTGGCTTCCTGGACCTCGGTGTCCAGGCCTCGTGCACGGAACCACTCGCGCATGCGCTCCACGGCGATGATGTTGTTGTTGCTGCTGGTGGGCCGCGGCCCTTCACCCAGCAACTGACGGGCGCGCTCGGCGGCGCGGGGGGCGGAGAAGTTGGGTTCGGTGCGGGCGGGTGTGGGTCGCAGTCCAGGAAGCGCGACCATGGCGCCGAGCGACGCGGCGATCACCGCAGCCAGCAGGCGTGTCAGAGGAGCCGGCCAGACGGGAGAAGGCGACGCCGCTCCGGAACGCAGGGCGGCCGCAGGGGCCGCCTGGCTCACGAGGCGCCCACCGTGACCGGCACCGGCATGGGCCGGGGCTCGTAGTTGGGCGCCACGGCGATGTTCAGCGGCAGGCGCTTGCCCTGCGGGTCACGGGGAATGTTCTCGCCGTCGATCATGCGCTGGATGGCCATGATGCCCTCGATCAGCATCTCGGGCCGCGGCGGGCAGCCGGGCACGTAGACATCCACCGGGACGAACTGGTCCACGCCCTGCACGACGGCGTAGGTGTCGAACACGCCGCCGGTGCTGGCGCACGCACCCATGCTGATGACCCACTTGGGCTCGGCCATCTGCATGTAGATCCGCTGCAGCACGGGCAGGGTCTTCACGCTGACCCGGCCCGCCACGATCAGCAGGTCGCTCTGGCGAGGACTGAAGCGCATCACCTCGGCTCCGAATCGAGCCAGGTCGAAGCGGCTGCAGGCGGTGGCCATGAGCTCGATGCCGCAGCAGGCGGTGGCGAAGGGCATGGGCCACACGCTGGAGCGTCGGGCCCAGTTGATCACCCGCTGGAGCTGGGTGGTCAGGACACTGTCGGCGGGAAGGGCGGATTCGAGACCCATGGGAAGCGGGATGGTAGGGGAGGCGGGCGGGCGAGGCGAGGGCCGGTCCGGGCTCCGGACGGTCGCCGCAGAGGGGGCGAGAACTCCGTCCTGCTGCCGTCCACACGGTCGACCTCACCGGTCCGGCGGCAGCTTTTGCCGCCTCGGAGGCGGCGGGGATCTGGACGGATCCTGCGGGAAACGCCAAAGTGTACCGGTGCCCAAGGTTCACCCGATCGTCCTGATGCTGCTGGCACTCGGCCTGACCCTCGCGGCCGGCGCCGCCGACCCGCCGCCACCGGCGCCCGTGGCGCTCTCGGAAGAGAGCGATCGGCTGGCGGCCGCACGCAAGCTCCTTCCAGCCTTCAGCCTCTCGTCCACGGCGCACTATGTGCTGCTGACCGACGCTCCCAAGGACAGCGCCGCGAAGGTGCTCGACCTGCTGGAGTCCACGCACGACGCGTTCCACGCCGACTGCCGCCGACTGAAGTTCGAGCCCGAGCCGCTGCGCCACAAGCTGGTCGCCATCCTGTTCACCGACAAGGCGGCATACACCGCCTTCGCCAAGACCAGCGACCGCATGGACCGCAAGTGGGCCGCCGGCTACTACAACCCGTCCGCGGACCGACTGGTCATCTACGACCTCTACAGCTCGCCCGAGGTGCAGCAGAACCTGAAGCTCCTCCGCAACAACGAACTGAAGATCACCCAGGGAGCGCCGGCCAACAAGAAGTCGGAGATGCTCCAGAAGAACCGCGCGGAGCGACGCCGTCTGATCGGACAGGCCGAGGACAGCTTCATGGCCACCGTGGCTCACGAGGCGGCGCACCAGCTGTTCTTCCATACCGGCATCCAGAGTCCCGGCAAGCCCTATCCGCTCTGGCTGGCCGAGGGCCTGGCCACCGTCTTCGAGGTGGAGGAGGCCGACGACGATTCCGTGGGCTTCTTCGCGGACAACGCGAGGCACCTGGCGGCCAAGCGTGCGGCCACCGTGGCGGATCGCCTGGTGCCGCTTCGCGCCCTGGTGACCTCGGACATGCTGGGCGCGGGAGCGGATGCCGCCTCGGGTGGCGACATGAAGGACTTCTACTCCCAGGCGCACGTGCTGACCTCGTGGATCGCGCGCCACCGGCCCACGGAATTGCGCCTCTATCTCGAGGCCCTCAAGGCCGGCGTGCACGGCGATCCCCGCAAGCGACAGCCGGTGTTCGAATCGATCTTCGGCCCCGTGGCCGCCCTGGAGCGTGTGTGGCTGCGCGCCGAAGCCCGGCGGTGGGCGGAACTCTGGAACACGCCCGCGGGTCGGAAACTGCGTGCCTACGACGAGCAGGGTGCGGTGACCGCCCAGGAGAAGCCGGCGGACGAAGGATTGGAGGCGGACGCCGAGGAGACACCGGAACCCCAGGCGGACCCGGCCGAGGCTCCAGCCCCCGAGCCGCCCGCCTCGCCTTCAGCTCCCTGAGCCGCCTTCGTTCCGCAGCAGTCCGTCCAGACCGCGGCGGTCCAGCGCGTCCCAGAGCACGGCCACCTGCAGGCCGACCAGCACCACCAGCCAGATCACGTACATCCAGAACATGAACACGGGGACCAGGCCCAGCGAGCCGTAGACCAGGCTCAGGCTCAGGGTGCGGCTCACGTAGAAGTGCAGGAAAGATCGGCAGAGTTCCAGACCGATGGCGCTCAGCAGGGCGCCAGCCGCGGCGGCGCGCCAGCGGGGGGGCTGGCTGGGCACGGTCAGGTAGACGGCGAACATGAGGGCCCACAGCACCAGCGTGGCCCACGCCACACGCACGCTGCCGAGCAGCCACGACCAGTTCGGCAGCGCGGTGGCGGCCTGCTCCACCATGGAGCCCACCAGCGGCACCAGGGCCAGCAGCAGCGGGCCTGCGGTGAGCGCGAACCAGTAGGTCACCACCCGCTTGGGCCAGCTGCGGCTCTGGTCGGTGCGACAGATCAGGTTGAAGCAGTCCTCGATGGTGGCCACCACCCACACGGCGCTGAAGATGAGCACGCCCGCGCCCACCCAGCCCAGCGCGGACAGGTCCAGCTTGGCGGCGTCCTCGATGATGCCGCGGAGCCAGTCGGAAAGCTGCACGGGTCCGGCCGACTTGCCGTCGGGGGACTGGATCTGCAGCTTGTCGAGCCCCAGCCCGGAGAGAGCCTCGCCCACCATGGCCCCGAAGCGTTCGCCGGCGATCGTCTTGAAGACCAGCGTGGCCACCACCCAGACGGCGCTCAGGATGAGCGCAAGGGCGCCGACCCAGCCGAGCGCGGAGAGGTCGAGACGCGCAGCATCCTCGATGATGCCGCGCAGCCAGGCGTCCATGGCCACGGGCGGCTCCGCGGACCCCTTGGCCGAGGCCATCTGCATCTTGTCGAGGCCGAGGCCGGACAGTGCCTGCGCGACGATCGGACCGAATCGATCGCCCGCCACGGCCTTGAAGACGATCGTCGCCACCACGAGCACGGGCAGCATGCCGAGCAGCGTGCGGTAGGCGAGCGCGCTGGCCATCTGGCTCGCCCGGTCCATGGCGATCCAGCGACGCAGCACGCCCACATGGTGCGAGACGCCCAGCCAGCCGCGGTCCTGCCCAGGCAGGGTGGAGGAAGTGTCCATGCCGAAAAGTGTACGGGCGGCCGCGTACCATCCCGTTCCCATGCCACGTCAGCGCCGCGGACCTTCGCACCCCTTCAACGACGACCGCCGCGGCGAGCGCATCCAGAAGGTGCTTGCCGCCGCCGGCGTGGCCAGCCGCCGCGACTGCGAGGCCCTGGTGGAGGAGGGTCGAGTCAAGGTGAACGGCGTCCTGCTCGACGGCCTGCCTGCGTGGGTGAACCCCGCCGAGGACCGCATCGAGGTGGACGGTCGCCTGCTTCGTCGGCCCGAACAGCATGTCTACATCATGCTCTTCAAGCCCAAGGGCATCGTCTGCACCAACGAGGATCCCGAGGGCCGGCGCCGCGCGATCGACCTGATCGACCATCCGTTGAAGGCGCGCATCTTTCCCGTGGGCCGGCTCGACATGGATTCGAGCGGCCTGCTGCTGTTGACCAACGACGGCGAGCTGGCCAACCGGCTCACGCACCCGCGCTTCGAGGTGCACAAGACCTACGAGGTCACGGTGAGCGGTCGCCTGGACGACGCCGCGGTCCGGCAGCTGAGCGAGGGCGTGTTCCTGCCGGAGCGCGACGAGCCCGGCACCCGCACGGGCCGAAGCCGCCTGAAGCTGCTCGGTCGTGACGGCACCAAGACCACGCTGCTCATGGAGCTGCGTGAAGGCCGGAACCGGCAGATCCGCCGCATGATGCTGCGTCTGGGCCATCCGGTGCGCCGCCTGCGCCGCGTGAGCATGGGCCCGCTGCGGCTCAAGGGCATCGGCGTGGGCGCGTGGCGGGAGCTGACCTCGCACGAGCTCCGGGAGCTCCGCGAGGCCGCGTTCCGCCCGGCGGCGGAGCGGGCGCGGCGCGACGAGCGTGGCGGCAAGTCCCGTCCAGCCGCCTCGCCGGCGCTCGACCTGGCTCGCGCCCCCCGCAAGGCCGGCGTGCAGCGCCGCGGCGACGGCCGTCAGCCGCGTGCCGGCGCGGGGCGTGGCCGAGGCGACCGACGCGGACCGCGGTCGCGTTGATCGACACCCGACCGCGGGCGTACCATGACCGCATGCCCATCTACGAGTACGTGTGCCAGGCCGACGGAGAGGTCATCGAGCTGCTGCGCTCCATGGCGGACGCGGACAAGCCCGTGGAGGATCCGGCGGGCAAGGGCCGCACCTTCGTGCGAAGGCACAGCGTCTTCGGGGTGAGCGGAGCGGCCCAGGCCGGAGCCTCCAGCCTGCCGGTGGGCGGGTGCTGTCCCTGCGGAAAGCCGCAGTCCGCCTGCGGACGGAACTGATCCGGTGATCCTGCATGGCGTGGACTTCTCCGGGGCCGATTCGGGCGGCGCCGCGAAGATCCGCATGGTGTCGCGCGATCTGGCCAGCCCGAAGGCGGACATCCGCCAGCAGGGTCGTTTCGATCGGCGCGGTCTGGTGCGGCGCATCCTGGAACTGGCCACCGATGGCGGGCAGCATCTGGTCCGGATCGACGCGCCCTTCGGCCTGCCGCTCGAGACGCTTCGCCGCGCCGGCGTGGACCCCACCTGGAAGGGCATGGCCGACTGGATGGCCGCGTTCGGCTCGCCACGTCGCTGGCGAAGCGAACTGAGGGTGGCCGACCGCAAGGAGCCGCGCCGCAGCTGCGACCATGCCTTCCACACGCCCATGGCGCCCATGAACCTGCGGGTGTTCAAGCAGACCTGGACGCTGATCGCGGAGGTGCTGCTGCCTCTGGCCCAGGCTGGTGTGCGCATCGAGCCGGTGGTGGCGACCGATTCACCCTTGACGGTGTGCGAAGGCTGTCCAGCCAGCCTGCTGCGGCTCCTGGGCTGGCCGGACCACGGCTACAAGGGCCAGGGCGAACCGCCCCGTCGTGTGCGGGCGGATCTGCTGCGGCGCCTGATGCGGCAGGGCGTGTCCGTTCCACGCGACATGGCGGAGGCCGCCGAGGCCGACGCCGAGGGCGACCTGCTCGATGCCATGCTGCTCATCATGGACCCGTTGCAGGGACCGCCGCCCGCGGAAGCCATGGTCGAGGCGTGGATCTGGTAGCGGATCAGACGCCGCGCGTCTGCGGATCCCAGATCACCTTGTGCAGCTGGCTCTGCATCCGCACCGGCAGGCGATCCGCCAGGATCCACGCCGCCAGGTCGCGGGCGGGAAGGCCGGCGGCGCCCCGGATCTCCGTGTCGCCCTGCTGGGACCAGGCGGCACTCATCAGCACACAGCCCACGCGGTCCGCCAGGCGGTGCTCGCGCATCCGCTCCCGGGACCACTCGTAGTCGGCACGGTCGGCGATCACGAACTTCACCTCGTCGCGGCGGGTCAGGTGGTCCACGTTGGTCCAGAGGTTGCGGTGGTCTTCACCGCTTCCCGGGCACTTCAGGTCCATGATGCGGATGCAGCGGGCGTCCAGGCGGGAGATGTCCAGGGCGCCGCTGGTCTCGATGGTGGTCTCGAAGCCGGCATCGCAAAGCGCCCGCACCAGCGTCAGGCACGCCTTCTGCGCCAGCGGCTCGCCGCCGGTCACCTGCACCAGGGGGCACGCCGTCCGACGGGCCTCCTGCAGCAGCGAGCCGATGGTGCGGGCGGCGCCCTCGCGGAACGCGTAGCTGGTGTCGCACCAGTGGCATCGCAGCGGACACCCGGTCAGCCGGATGAAGAAGCAGGGCAGGCCCGCGCGACTGCCCTCGCCCTGGATCGAGTGGAACGTCTCGTGGATCCGCAGCGAGCCCTCCACCACCGAGTCGTCATGGATGGGAAGGGCCGTCATGCGGTTCTTCGCGGCCTCCGCCGCGGATGGAATGCCCAGAAGAGGACTCGAACCTCCAAGGGATTGCTCCCACCAGCACCTCAAGCTGGCGCGTCTGCCAATTCCGCCACCTGGGCAAGTCGGTCCCGTGACCGGGGCGGCAAGTGTAGCCCAAGGCGGCCCTTGCCGCACCCCACCATGAAAGCGGGCGGCCGTGGAGGCCGCCCGCCAGGGGTTCAGGGGTCGATCCGGCGGCTCACGGGCAGCCGCCGAAGGCCAGCAGCAGCACGCCGATGTCGCCGGAGTCCACCGTGCTGTTGCCGTCCAGGTCGGACGGGCAGGGGGCGCTGCAGTCGACGGCGGTGACCGTGATGTCGTCGATGGCCGACTCCACCAGGCTGCCGCCTGCACCCTCGTCCAGCGAAATCACGCGCACCCGCACGGTGGGGCCGAGCGTGATGAACTGATCCAGCCGGTACTCCTTCAGCGCCCAGGCGTTGTTGTTGGTGTTGATCGAGTCCAGCTGGACCCAGGTGGTGCCGTTGCTGCTGGCCTGGATCAGAAGGGGGTCTTCGTTGGGCAGCGCGCCGCCGTTGTTGCTGTGCCAGTAGTACAGGCTCAGCACGGCTGCGGCGGCGTTGTTCAGGTCGATCACAGGCGAGAGCAGGGTGGTTCGGCCGTTGTCCACATCCGCGACGCCGGCGCCACCGCCGACCGTGCCCTGTCCGGTGAAGAAGCAGTTGTTGCCGCTCCGGGGATTCTCCGGCTGCGCAGTCGTGCCGACCGGATTGCCGCGGGTCCAGATGCCAGCCGTGGCCGTGTCTCCGGTCACGCCGAGCGTCCAGCCCTTGACGGTCTCCACATCGTCCACCAGCGGCGTCTCCACGCCGTACGCCGAAGTCGAGGTGAAGAAGGTGGTGGGCGCGTTGCTCGGGTTCCGGACCGCCACGGCCGCGGTGGTGGTGGCCTCCACATACCAGGTCATGGCCGTGGAGCAGGCCGTCGCCGGCAGGTTCGCGCGGTACTGGTTGCTGCCGATCGCCGTCATGGGATACGACGTGTAGGTCGTGGCCGCACCCGCCTTCACGAGCAGATTCACCGTGCCGCTGGGGGTGCCCGCGAGCGGAGCCACCTGCACGGTCACCGGGGTGGTGCCCGAGGGATTGGCCGTGGACGGCGTTCCCGACGGGAAGGTGATGTTCAGGAGCGACAGGGCCGGAGCCGGCAGGCCGTGGGCCCCGAAGGCCTGGGCGATCTCGGTGTAGTCAGGCGTGCCGTTGCCGATGTTCCCGTCGGTGTCGTTCAGCGTGAGGTAGTCGACGGTGATGTCCTGGGCGATGTCCGTCTGGCCCGCGTGCAGGGGGATGCTGTTCACCGCCAGCTGGGCGACCCGGGTGATGTAGTCGGTGGGGTACTTCGCCAGGAACGCGTCACGAAGATCCCAGGCGCAGCCGGAGATGAGCTGGCCGCAGCTGTGGATGGCGCTGCCGCAGCTGGAGCAGCCGGTCGAGCTGTACTGGCAGGTGTTGTCCGCGTTGCGGATGCCCGTGGTGCAGGTCTGGAAGCCCACGCCCAGGCGGGCGTCGTTCAGGATGAGGGCGGCCATCACGTCGCTCTGGCCTTCGCCGTACGCGCCCTGCCCGCTGCCGCCCGTGTTCACCAGATGGTGGCCGTATTCGTGGTGCACCACGCCGCTGAACGCGGTGTTGTTGCACCCGCCGCCCGCCTGATAGAAGTTGATCGAGCTGCCGTCGTAGTAGGCGTTGCAGCTCGCGGCGATGTTCGTGTTGACCGCGAAGTTGACCTGCGTGGACACGGTCGGATAGTTCGGGCTGACCGCCAGCGCGAAGTCACGCACGATGTTGGCTTCGCGATACGCGTTGGTCTGGGCCGTCACGAGCTCGCTGGGGGTGGCGTTGAACGTGAAGTTGGCGGTTCCCCCCGCCGCGACGGTCTGGGCGGCCACGGTGGTGGTGGCGCCCGACTGGTTCACGATGTTGAAGTACTTGCCCGCCAGGCTCGGCTGAACGCTGAAGCTGCCGCTCACGTCGGGGCTGGTGTAGTTGCCGTTGGCGTCCGCGTAGAAGGTGCTGCTGCCCACGGTCACGCGGGCGTAGGGCAGGCCCTTGAGCGTCTCCGGGTGACACGCGTCCGCACCCACGCCGTTGGTGACCTGTCCGCTCACGTTGCCCGTGATCACCGCGTGAAGGATCAGGCTCTCCTCGTGAAGCACGGTGCCGTCCTCGGCATCCACCACGAAGAGCATCTTCATCCGGTTGCCCAGGTCCCAGTTGCCGGCGCCCTCGGCCACGAACTCCACGGCCAGTCGGGCGGGCTGGATGTCGTCGTCGATGCCGGCCCAGACCACGTAGCGGGGGCTGGTCACGATCGGCGGTCCGCCGAAGCGGCCCAGTGCCTCGCGGCCGTACACGCCAGCGTCCAGGTTCGCGGGATTCAGGTCACGACCGGCCAGGCGCTCGGCCAGGTCGCCCACGGGTCGCAGCGTGCCGCCGCCGAGCACCATGGGGAAGTCCTCCTCGTTGCGCACCAGTCCCCACCCGTACGAGCGGAACACCGGAACACCCGCCACGGTCTGCGTGAAGTACGCGCCGGTGAACACGCAGGCGCCATCGGCGCCCTCGATGCCCACCAGCGACACCAGGTGTGAACCATCCTGGAAGGGTCCGATCGGCTGCAGGTCGGCGAACTCCACATCCCACAGCTTCGACCAGTCACGATAGAAGCGCGTCACGCTCTCCGAGGGCGAGCGTCCGCGGGAGAAGGTGGTGCCCCAGACGCGTCGAATGCGCGGACCCAGGTCCACGAAGCCGCCGGTGGGGAAGGTCTGCAGGAAGCGCTCGCGGACGCCGATCTGTCCCGCATCGTCGACATCAGGAGCCGCGTCGACAGGCGGCAGTTGGGGCCCGACACCCTTGAGTCCCTTGGGGGCTCCTGCGATGGCGAGCGAGGTGGCGAGAGCGAAGAGACCGACAACCGTAGCGTGGGGGGCGCGCTTCATGCCGCTATCTTGCCCTGATTCCCGCGCCGGGCAAGTGTCCGAGTTCAGGAAGTTCCGAAAAGTCGGGTTCCCCCCATGTCCAAGCCCATCCACGAACCCGAGATCGAGAACCGGAAGGCAAGACACGACTTCCAGATCGGGGATACCTACGAGTGCGGCATGGTGCTCCGGGGCACGGAAATCAAGAGCATTCGAGCCGGTCAGGCAAGCATCGCCGAAGGATTCGTGATGGCCCGCTCGGAGCCGGCCACTCTGGAGCTCCATGGGGCCCATATCTCGGAATACCCCCCGGCGGGCCGGGACCGGCAGCATCCGCCGACCCGGGTCCGCCGCCTGCTGGCCCATGCCGCCGAGATCCGCAAGATGGCCTTGGCCATGCAGGCCAAGGGTGCCTCCCTGGTGCCGCTGAAGATCTACTTCAAGAACGGTGTCGCCAAGCTGCTCGTGGGGGTGGCGCTGGGTCGGAAGAAGGCGGACAAGCGGCAGGCGATCAAGGAACGCGAGACGCGCCGGGACATCGAGCGGGAGATGGGCAAGCGTCGCTGAGCCGGCTCAGGGACTGGGCAGTGCGATCGATCGCCCGTGGTCGTCCTGCCGCTTCCCCTCGATGCAGTGCACGATCACCTCGGCCACGGCGTCGGGCTGGAGCACCTTCTCCGGCGGGATCACGTTCACCGGGAAGTTGCTCCGCAGCAGCGGCGTCTCCACCGCGCCGGGGTTCACGCAGAACGCACGCACACCGATCGACCGGCCCTCGCGGGCCACGCTGCGCGTGAAGGAGTCCATGGCGGCCTTGCTGGCCGCGTAGGCGAAGAAGCCCGGGAAGGGGTCCATGACCCCGATGGTGCTCACGTTCACCACGCAGCCGCTCTTCTGGGCGCGGAAGTGGGGCCAGCAGGCCACGATCAGGAAGGCCGGACCGAACGCGTTGATGAAGAAGGCCTGCTCGAGAAGGTCCTCGGTGGTGCGCTCGATGGGCGCCTTCGGCGCCACTCCCGCCGCGTTCACCAGGTTGTCCACTCGGCCGAACCGCTCCATGGCCTGCTGCACCACGCCGGCGGCCTGCTCGGAGTCGGCCACGTCGGCGGCCACGAACATCACGTCGCCCGAGCCCACCACGCGAAGCTCGTCGGAGGCGTCCGCCAGCTTCTGTTCGGTTCGGCCCACCAGCACCACATGGTGGCCGCGCTCGGCCAGCATGCGGGCGGTGGCGCGGCCGATGCCCGAGCCTGCGCCGGTGACGATGGAGACGGGTGCACTCATGAAGACTCCTCCAGTCCGGGCGGTCAGCCGCCGCTGACCAGCCGCATGACGTCGTTGTAGAAGGTGACCAGGAAAAGGCTGCCGATCAACGCCAGCCCGGCCATGGTGGCCGCGTTCTGGAAGCGCACGCTCGGCGGCCGTCCGCGCATCGCCTCGTAGACCAGGAACAGGAAGAGGCCGCCGTCCACGATCGGGAGGGGCAGGAAGTTCAGCACCGCCAGGTTCACGCTGATCATGGCCAGAAAGAAGATCAGATACATGAAGCCCCGGTCGGCCACCCGCGTGCCCACATGCACGATGCCCACCGGTCCCCGCAGCTGGTCCACGGGCACGCTGCCCCGCACCAGCCGGTCGATGGTGAGCCAGGTCATCACGGCCAGGTTTCCCGTCTCGCGGAAGCCCATGGCTGCGGCCTGCACCGGGTTGCCGCCGGCGCTCAGGGTGGTCATCACCGGATCGAAGCCGCCGGCCGGAAGGGGGCTGGTCCACGCCACGCCGGCCAGGGCCTGTCGATCGGCCTCCGACAGCGGAAGCGTCGTCTCGCGTGGCTGGATCTGACCCCACGGAATCAGACCCAGTTGCACCGAGGTCACGCCGCGCCGGGCTGCGGCCTGCACGGAGGCCACCAGACCGATCCAGTCCCGCACCGGCTGCCCGTCCAGCGAGGCGATGCGGGCCAGGGGACCCGCTTCAAGAGCCGCTGCGGCGGTCCGGACGATCTCGCCGCCGCGTCGCTCGCGGTCGATCGGTCGTGCCAGCCACGCCGTGTCGAACGCCGGGGTGATCATGACGCCCAGGCGCCCGGAGGCGTCCACCGTGGCCTGCACACGGGTGGCCGAGCCGTCGCGGAGCACGTCCATCTCCACCGTCTGGCCCGCTCGGGCCATGACCATGTCCCGGAACGCGGTGGGCGAGGGGCCCTGGGTGCCGGCGAACGAGGCGACCACATCCCCCGCGCGGAGCACGGTGCCGTTCGGGGAGCCTGACTGAAGTCCTTCGATGCGGGTGAGCGGCGCCAAGCCCAGCAGGGCTTCCTCGGGCAGGCTGGCGTCGGCGGGTTCGATCCTCGGCAGCAGGGGAAGCGGCTGCAGGGCCACGCTCACCTCGCCGCCGTCGCTCGTGCGCCACAGGGTGGCCACCGGGGCTCCACCCGAATCTGCACAGGCCCGAAGCAGCGGGCCCAGCGTGGACACCGGCGAGCTGCCCACCTTCACCAGGCTCGAGCCCGGACCCACGCCGGCGGCCGTCAGGCCGGCTCGATCGAGCGAAGGGCCCAGGATGACCATGGCGTCCGGATCCACGGGAACGGTGTTGCCGCGCGCCGGCGCAATGCCGATGGAGAGCAATCGTGAGCCCGGCTCGTGGGCCGGCGTGACCTCGAAGCGCATCGGCTGCTCCACGCCTTCGCGCTTCACCTGCAGCTGCAGAGGGCGCCCCGGCCTGGACATGGCCGAGGCGATCTGCACGTCGGCGAAGGTGCGCACCGGGTCGCCGTCGATCCGCTCGATCAGGTCGCCGGGCTGCAAGCCCGCCGCGCCGCCGGACAGATCGGTGGCCCTCGACGCCGGGCCGTCCGGCCGGACCTCGCCCACGGCGGGTCCCTCGAAGCGCACGCCCACCATGAATGCGGCGACGTAGAGCGCGATCGCCGGAACCAGGTTCGCCACCACGCCGGCGCTGACCACGACCATGCGCTTCCAGACGGGACAGGCGCCGTAGGCGTCGCTGTCGCCGCTGGACTCGGTGGGCACCAGGTCCTCCTGGCCCTTCATGCGCACGAAGCCGCCGAGCGGCAGCAGCCGAAGGCCGTATTCGGTCTCGCTCACACCCTCGGCGCGAAGCCGGTCCCGGGAGATCGCCTCGGCAGGCTGGCCGAACCTCGCCTGAACGGCGGGCGTGGTGCTGCCCAACTTCCATCCGATGCCGCGGCGGAACGCCAGCACCGCCGGGCCCATGCCCACGGCGAAGGCGTCCACGCGGATGCCCGCCCAGCGGGCCGCCAGGAAGTGGCCCAGCTCGTGGATGGCGATCAGCAGGCCGAAGCCGAGGATGATCAGGAGCAGGTTGCTGCCATCGCCGATGAGCTGCATGGGCGGAGTCTAGGAGCGCACCAGCGAAGGACCGACGCGGCTCTCCACGAAGCGCCGTGCCGCCGCGTCCGCGGAGGCCGCATCCTGCAGCGAGCGGAGCGGAGCGGCGGGCAGCGCAGACATGGCCTGCTGCACCAGCTCGCCGATGCGGCCGAAGGAGATGCGGCCCTCCAGG
>CAIOTP010000028.1 GCA_903861235.1 uncultured bacterium
CTTCACGTTCGTCAGGCGGATGCGGGCCTGCCAGGTGCCGCGGATGCCGCACTTGGAGCGGTTGCGGCTGAAGATCTCCACGCCCTCCATGTCGGGCGTGCAGATCAGGGCGGTGACCGCGTCCTTCTGCTTGCCGGTCTTCGGGTCCGTGAGCTTCTGCTTGCACATCACGGTGAAGAGTCCGCTCAGGGCGCCGCTGGTGGCCCACTTCTTCTCGCCGTTGAGGATGTAGAAGTTGCCGCAGGGGCTGACTTCGCACCGCGTCTCCTGACCGCCGGCGTCACAGCCCACGTTGGGTTCGCTCAGGCAGAACGCGCTCAGCGTGTTCCTGGCCATGCGGGGAAGGAACCGCTTCTTCTGCTCGTCGGTGCCGAAGAGCATGACGGCCTTGCAGCCGATGGACTGGTGGGCGCTCACGAGCACGGCGGTGCTGCCGCAGGCGCGGCCGATGCGCTCCAGCGCCCGGTTGTAGCTGGTGATGCCGAAGCCGCCGCCGCCGAACTCCTGGGGAATGGTCATGCCCAGCACGCCCATGTCGAAGAGCTTCTGGATGACCCACTGCGGGATCTCCTGCTTCTGGTCGATCTCGAAGGTCGGGTGCTCGGTGCGGAGATAGTGGTCGAGCTTGGCGAGCAGCGCGTCGCAGCGAGCGGTCTCCTCGGTGCTGGCGCCGGCCGGATAGGGGAAGAGCAGCTCCTCGCGGAAGTTCCCCCAGAAGTAGTTCTTCACCACGCCCATGGTGCTGGGATCGGGTCCGAGCATCTCCTGGGCCTGCTCGATCTGCTTGCGGTCCTTCTCCGAGATGTTCTTGAGGTCCTTGGCGAGATTGGTCGTGCTCATGGGGTGGCTCCTTGCCCCGCGCGTGGCGGAGGGCCCTGCATTGCATGCGGCGGCGGGGGTGGGAGCAACAGGCCCGAAGCGATCTGAATGGAATATTCGGAATGCATATGCACAAGGACATTCGCCCAGAAGCAGCCAGGAGCCCGGAAATGCTCAGGATGGTCACTTCCTGCATGCATGATGCAGGAATGGAAGGTCGAATCAGCGCTTCAGGAAGGCCGAGAGCCTGGCTCGGGCCTCGGGCGTGTGGCGGAGGTCGACCAGATGGGTCTGCTCGCGACGGACGGCACCTGCGAAGCCCTCCTTCAGTCCGGCCTGCACCGCATCGATCACGGCGATCGCGGCCGCGTGTGCGGCCTGCGGACGGACGAACGGGATGGCTGCGGCGGTCATGTCGCGATGCTCCGCATCACACGCGTTGGGCGGCGCGGACCTGGACACGCTGCGTGGGTGAGCCAGCAGCCATGCCACCGCAGCCTCAGCCGCCTGGGCGGGGGTTTCGTGGGTGGAGGCGAAGAGACCTCGCGGGGGTCGCGCCGCGTCGAACGGGGCGCCCTGCATGGTCGCGCCGATCGCGGCCGCAGGCTCGATGCGTGCGGGCAGCAGCACGGTGCCGCCCCAACCCGGGCAGATGCCCAGACCACACTCCGGCAGCCCGACCTTCCAACCCTTGTCACCGGCCGCCGGCATGACGCCGAACAGAGCGTCGCAGTGCATGGCCAGTTCCAGTCCGCCGCCCAGCGCCGCACGGTGGATCACGCAGGCGGAAGGACATGGCAGGGCGGAGATGCGGCCGAAGGCCACGGATCCGGCCTGCAGGTAGGCGTGCAGGGCGGCGTCGTCGAGCGAGTCGATCTCCGCCAGATCGGCCCCCGCCACGAACACACGGTCACTGTCGGAGATGAGCAGAAAGCCACGGAGTTCGGACTGGGCGATGTGCCGCACCGAGCGATCGATGGCGCCGATGAGCCAGGCGTCGAGCACGACCACGCCACCGCGTGGCTTGGACGGATTCGGGATCAGGTGCAGCACCGTGATGCCGTCGGGCCGTCGCTCGATGGGCAGCAGGTCCGTGTCCGCCATGGTCATACGGTACCCGCAGCGCGGCTCAACCGCCCGATCGCGGCGGGGCGGCGAACTTGGCGCGGAGCCGCTGCTGGGCCTCGGTGCCCTGGATGATGCGAGCCGAGAGGTCCGCGGCGCGACGCATGGTGTCGGCGTCCAGTTCCGGTTCGAGATCCGCCAGCCATGCCTTGGTGGTGGCGATGGCTTCGGCGCCGCCGGTGCAGAGGCGTTCCGCCAGGGTTTGCGCGGTCCGTTCGAGTTCAGGTTCGGACGCCAGGTGCGTGGCCAGGCCCAGGCGATGCGCCTCGGTGCCGTCGACCACGCCTCCCGTGAGGAGCATGGCACGTGCGCGACCGGCCCCGATGCGACGCATGAGAATGGGCGCGACCACGGCGGGACAGATGCCCAGGTCGACCTCGGGATAGCCCAGCTTCGCCTCCGCGTGCGTGACCGCCAGGTCGCAGGTGGCCATCAGGCCGCAGCCACCCCCGATGGCGGCACCGCGCACGCAGGCGATGGCGGGCACACGGAGACCTCGGATGGCCAGCGAACAGCGCGAGAGCGCGTGCAGCATGTCGCCCATCCGCACCGGATCGTCCATGACGCCCCGAAGGTCCATTCCGGCACAGAAGGACTTGCCCTCGCCCCGGAGCACCAGCACGCGCACGGAACGGTCCTGGGCGGTGGAGACGAGCGCCGACTCGAGCATGTGGATGAGCGGAAGGGAGAGCGCGTTGCGGGCATCGGGCCGGTTCAACGACAGCGTGCGGATGCCTTCGCGATCTTCGATGTGGACAAGGTCGGTCATGGCGATCTCCAGGTTCAGTGGCGATTCCTCTGCGTCCATGCGGCCCGCAGCATTTCACGCCCGTCGGCGGATCCCGTGGTGGCCAGGCTGGCTTCGAGCGCCCGCGCGCAGGGGGAGGCCTCGATGGAACGGTCCAGGTCCAGGAGCCAGCGACGGGTGGCGGCGAGCGCCCGAGGACCCTTGGACAGCAGATCCATGGCGACCACCGCGACCATGGATTCCAGCGAGGCGGGATCGGGGGCGAGTCGGTGAGCCAGTCCGAGGTCGTGGGCGCGTCCGCCGTCCACGATCTCGCCACTCATGAACAAGGTCCTTGCCGTGCCGGCGCCCACGCGTGCCGCGAGCACAGGACCGCTGACCGCCGGCGAGAGACCGATGCCGTGCACCGGATAGCCCAGTCGTGCCTCGGGACACGCCAGCGTGAGATCGCAGGCCATGGCGAGTGCGCATCCGCCCGCAAGCGCCGGCCCCTGCACCACGGCCACACTGGTCGCCGGGAGCGC
>CAIOTP010000029.1 GCA_903861235.1 uncultured bacterium
GCCTTCAGGGCCTCCAGGTGCCTGGCGTCGCGCACTTCCACCCGCACCTGCACCTGCACCCGGCTCACGTCGGCTTCGCCGAAGGCTCGCTCGTGCTCGATCTGCTGCACGCTCGCGCCCGTGGAGGCGATGGTGCTCGCCAGTTCGGCCAGGCCGCCAGGCCGATCGGAGATGACGGCGGTGAACTGCGCCAGGCGGCCGTCCACGGCCACGCCATGCTCGATCACCCGGGTCAGCACCATGGGGTCGATGTTGCCGCCGCACAGCAACAACACCACCTTGCGGCCCTTCAGGAAGGGCAGCTTGCCGGCCAGGAAGGCCGCCAGTGGGGTGGCCCCGGCCCCCTCCACCACCCCCTTCTCCAGTTCCACCAGTCGGAGGATGGCCAGCGAGATGTCCTCTTCCGCCACGGTGACCACGCGGTCCACACGGTCCTTCGCCAGCGCGAACGCGCGGTCACCCACGCGGGGCACGGCCAGGCCGTCCGCCAGCGTGGGACCGTCGAAGGCGTCCACCGGATGCCCCGCGGCCAGCGCGCGGGTCAGGCTCGGGCACCGGTCGGGCTCCACGCCGATCACCTGCACGCGAGGCCGGGCCTCCTTCACCGCCAACGCCACGCCCGCGATGAGCCCGCCACCGCCCACCGGCGTGACGATCGCCTCCACCTCGGGGACCTGGTCCAGGATCTCCAGCGCCACCGTGCCGGCCCCGGCGATGATCGCCGCGTCGTTGAAGCCGTGGACATAGGCCAGGCCTTCGGCCGCCGCCAGTTCGTCCGCCTTCACCTTGGCGTCCGCGATGTGGTCGCCGTGCAGGATCACCTTGGCGCCGTGGTGCGCGCATCGCTGCTGCTTGACCAGCGGCGCGTTCCGCGGCATGACCACCGTGACCGGAATGCCCAGGTCGCGGCCGTGATAGGCGAGGGCCAGGGCGTGGTTGCCCGCGCTGGCCGCCACCACCCCCCGCTTCACCGCAGCCTCGGGCAGCTGCAGAAGCGCGTTGCGGGCTCCTCGCTCCTTGAAGCTGCCGGTGCGCTGCAGATACTCCGCCTTGGAGAAGATGGTGGCCCCGCACAGCTCCGAGAGCGCCGCGCTCTGCTGACAAGGTGTGCGCGCCACGCCACCCTCGATGCGGCGCATGGCCTCCACCACATGGTCGTAGGTCACCTCGGCCGCGGCGGTCGCCGGCATCCTCGGCCTCAGGCCTTCGGACCCGCCGCCCGCACCGCGTCGGTGATGGCGAACTTGCGGTCGTTCTCGCGGAACTTGGCCGCCAGCTCCTTCGCCTTCGCGTCGTAGGCCGCCTTGTCCTTCCAGGTGTTCCGCGGATCGAGCACCTCCGCCGGCACGCCCGGCACGGCGACCGGCATGTGCAGACCGAAGATCGGGTGCTCCACGGTCTTCACCGACTTGAGCGAGCCGTCGTGGATCGCGTTCACCATGGCGCGGGTGTAGGCCAGCTTGAAGCGGCTGCCCACGCCGTAGGGACCGCCGGTCCACCCGGTGTTCAGCAGCCACACGTCGCTCCCGTGCTTGCGGATGCGGTCCGCGAGCAGCTGGGCGTAGACCATGGGAGGCCGCGGCATGAACGGCCCGCCGAAGCACGCGCTGAAGTTGGGCTGCGGCTCCGTCACGCCCGCCTCGGTGCCCGCCA
>CAIOTP010000030.1 GCA_903861235.1 uncultured bacterium
CGACATATTCATGGCCACATACGGGGACGGCGTGGCTGACGTGAATGTCAGCGAACTGCTCGCCTTCCACAAGAGGCACGGGAAGATGGTCACCCTGACCGGGATAAAGCCCCCCTCCTCGTCACGCTTCGGCGAGCTGAATATACAGGGCGACCAGGTCTGCTCGTTCCAGGAGAAGCCTGACACCAGCGTGGGCGGCTTCATCAACGGCGGCTTCTTCGTGCTGTCGCCCCGATGCATCGACCTGATCGAGGGTGACCAGACCAGCTGGGAGGGCGAACCGCTGACGCAGCTGGCGAACTCCGGCCAGCTGGAGGCGTTCGAGCACGACGGCTTCTGGCAGGCGATGGACACGCTGCGCGACAAGAACCAACTGGAGGACCTCTGGCAGTCACGCAAGGCCCCCTGGAAGAAGTGGACGTGAGCGCGGCGTTCTGGCGCGGCAGGCGCGTCTTCCTCACCGGTCACACCGGTTTCAAGGGCGGGTGGCTGGCGCTGTGGCTGGCGGAGATGGGCGCCGAGGTGCACGGCTACGCGCTGCCCCCTCCCACCGGTCCCAGCCTGTTCGAGGTGGCGCATGTGGAGCGCCGGCTGGCGTCCAGCACGATCGCCGACGTGCGGGATGCGGCCGCGCTGACCGCTGCGGTGCGCGCGGCGAGACCCGAGGTGGTCTTCCACCTGGCCGCACAGCCGCTGGTTCGCCAGAGCTACCGCGCGCCCGTGGAGACCTACGCCACCAACGTGATGGGCGTGGTGCACCTGCTGGAGGCGGTGCGCGCCGTGGACGGCGTGCGTGCCGTGGTGAACGTGACCACCGACAAGTGCTACGAGAACGACGGCCGCGCCCAGCCCTACCGCGAGGGCGACCCGATGGGTGGCCACGATCCGTATTCCAGCAGCAAGGGATGCGCGGAACTGGTCACCGCGGCGTGGCGACGCTCCTTCCTGGAGGCACGCGGGGTGCGCGTGGCGACGGGGCGAGCTGGCAACGTGATCGGCGGCGGCGACTGGGCTGGAGACCGATTGGTGCCGGACTTCCTGCGCGCCATCGACGCCGGTCAGGAGCTTGTGATCCGTTCTCCAGAGGCCACCCGCCCGTGGCAGCATGTGCTGGAGCCGGTGTCCGGGTACCTGCGATTGGCGCAGCGGCTGTGCGAGGACGGCCAGACCTTCGACGGCGCATGGAACTTCGGTCCACCGCTTCAGGACGCCAAGCCCGTGCGATGGATCGTGGAGCGGCTCTGCAAGGGCGTGCCCGGCGCCTCGTGGCGCGTGGACGCCGCGCCGCAGCCGCACGAGGCGCACATGCTGTCGTTGGACAACGCGAAGGCGCGCGAACGCCTGGGGTGGAAGCCGCGATGGTCCATCGAGGAGGCGCTGGCGCGCACGCTCGAGTGGCACCTGGCATGGCGGAAGGGCGCGGACATGCAGGCGCATTGCCTTGCGCAGCTTCGGGCCTACGAGGCCGCCGCATGAGTGCACGATTCGACGTGGTGCCGACGCCAATTGCGGGCCTTGTGGCACTGCAGCGCAAGCCGATCGGGGATGCGCGCGGCTTTCTGGAGCGCCTGTACTGCGAGCAGGAACTGCGGCCTCTGCTGGGTGAGGGTCGCGTGCTCGCCGTGAACCGGACCCGAACCACCCGCCGTGGCACGGTGCGCGGCATGCACTTCCAGCGGGCCCCGCACGGCGAGGACAAGCTGATCCAGTGTCTGCGCGGCGAAGTACTGGACGTGGCGGTGGACCTTCGCCGTGGCTCCCCCACTTTCCTCCAGTGGCACGCCGAGACGCTCTCCGCCGACAACCACCGCACGCTGCTGGTGCCGCGCGGCTTCGCCCACGGATTCCAGACGCTGTGCGATGATTGCGAGATGCTCTACCTGCACACGGCCGCGCATCACCCGGAGAGCGAGGGCGGCGTGGATGCGCTGGATCCACGACTGGGCATCCGATGGCCGCTGCCCGTGACCGAGCGATCGGCGCGGGACCAGTCCCATTCACCCCTCGACGCGGCCTTCCCGGGCATCGATCCATGAAGTGCCGTCACTGCGCCGCCGCGCTCACGCTGCCGCTGGTGGACCTGGGCACAGCGCCCCCCTCCAACGCCTACCTCACCGCAGAGGCGCTCCAGCGGCCCGAGCGGCGCTTCCCGCTGCGCGTACTGGTGTGCGAGCGCTGCTGGCTCGTGCAGACCGAGGACTTCACCGACGCACACGAGCTGTTCGACGCCAACTACGCCTACTTCAGCGGCGTCTCCACCTCGTGGCTGGCGCACGCCGAGCGCTACGTGACCGACATGGTGGCGCGCTTCGAGCTTCACGCCGGCAGCCGCGTGGTGGAGGTGGCCGCCAACGACGGATACCTGCTGCAGTGGGTGAAGGCGCGCGGGATCCCGTGCACCGGCGTGGAACCCACCGCGAGCACCGCGGCCGCGGCACGCGCCAAGGGCATCGAGGTGGTGCAGGACTTCTTCGGTCGTCGGCTGGCCGCCGACATGGCCGCGCGCGGGCTGGCGGCGGACCTGATGGCGGCCAACAACGTGCTGGCCCACGTGCCCGACATCAACGACTTCGCGGCGGGGTTCGCCACGCTGCTGAAGCCAAGCGGTGTGGCCACCTTCGAGTTCCCGCATCTGCTCCGCCTCATGGCGGAGGCG
>CAIOTP010000031.1 GCA_903861235.1 uncultured bacterium
GTGTAGGGGACGAGCTTCTCCTCGTTCTCCACTTCCGCGTGGCGCCGGCCCATGAAGCGCTTGATGCTGAAGACGGTGTTCTTGGGGTTGGTCACCTGCTGGTGACGGGCGGGCTGGCCGACCAGCCGCTCACCCTTCTCGGTGAAGCCGACCACGCTGGGGGTGGTGCGGCTGCCGGAGGCGTTGATGAGGACCTTGGGCTGACCGCCCTCCATGACGGCCACGACGGAGTTGGTGGTGCCGAGGTCGATTCCGATGATCTTTCCTGACATGGTGATGGGTTTCCTTTCGTCCGCGGGGCCTGCAGCCTTCGGGGACGAAGGAGAGTAAGCAACCGCGATGCCAATCCGCCTCGGCGCGTCGCAAGCCCGGTTTCTTCGCTTGTGACGCCCGCCCGACTGCAGAGGGCCAGGCCCGGCCCGCGAAGCCTGCCAATTGGGCACCCTATGCTCCCCGCCCGATGAAGCGTGTCCTCCTGCCCTCGCTGGCTGCCCGGGGCGCCATGGTCGTGGCGTGGGCCGTGGTCACGCTGTGGCTGACGGGGCTCGCGCTCTCGGATCGCTTCGCGTGGTCCCAGTGGCTGGCCTGGATCCCTTCACCTTCCGTGGCCTTGGCGGCCCTGGGCACGGCCTGGCTGCTGTGGCTGGCACGCGTGAAGAACTGGCGTGCCCAAGCTGCCATCATGGCGCTGATCGCGATTGCCGCCGCAGCCTGGACTGTTCATGCGAACCTGGGACTTGGGGGCACGACCCATGGCACGGGCCCGGCCATCAGCGTGCTGCAATGGAACACCGATTGGCCTTCCGGCGACGATCCCCGATCGGCGTCGGCGCTGGCCGCGGAGCCCGCCGACTTCGTGCTCATCAGCAATCGAGGCTCGATCACCGCGGCCGAGCGGGTGCAGGCATGGGCCGGTCCCGATGCTCGGGTGTTTGGCGCGGGTCCCTTCGCGCTGGTGACAAGGTGGCCTGTGGTGGAGGCCACCCAGATCGCCGCGGGCGGTGAGGGTCGGCAGCTGTGGTGGGTGGCCCGCTTCACGGTGGTGCCACCCGGATGGGAGGGCCGGCCGCTGCGGATCGGCATGATCGATCTGCCGAGCCGGCCGACGCTGCCCAGAGCTGCGATCGCGGCGGCGTTGGCCAAGGCATGCGAGCAGGGCGGCCTGGGCGAGGTGGATCTGGTCGCCGGCGACTTCAATGCGACGGAGTCCAGCGTGATCCTGAGGACCTGCTTCGGCGGCATGGAGGACGCCCTCTGCGTGGGTGGTCGGGGCTGGCTGGCCACCTGGCCCCGCGTGCTGCCGCTGTGGCGGATCGACCACATCCTGATCTCTCCGCGGCTCGAGGCGAGGAACGGTTGGGTGGTCGACCCCGGGGTGAGTCATCACCGGATGAGCGTGGCGATCCTGGGGGAGCGGCGGGCGCTCGGACGCGAAGGGCCCTGAGTCGGGATCAGTTGGAGACCTTCTGCATGGCCGACACCAGACGGCCGAAGACATCGCGCTGGTTCTCGACCGAGAGTCGCGTGTCCATGTCCGACGGGAGTCCAGTCAGCAGCTGCTCCACTTGACGGTCGCCGATCCAGGAGATGTTGCCGTCGGCGAAGAGACCGTTGCAGCCTCGCGTGCCATGGTTGAGTTCCGGCCGGCTGGACACGCCGTCCGTGACCCAGATGGTGTTGGCGGCACTTCGCTGCGCTCCGGACACTGAAGCCGTGGTCGTCCGGACTTGCCATCGAACCCAGTAGTGGTAGTTGCCCCGAAGTTCGTCGGTGGGCGGCAAGGACCTGCTTCGCTGCGACGAGGCCTGGAAGTGGGCTTCGTAATTTTCGTAACTGTGCTCGGTCTGGTGAGCCGGGCAGTAGAAGGTCCGGGCGTCGTTGACACGGCGACCAGACCAGAGCCGGCCGAGGCCGTCCCAATCGAAGGTGGACGATGCGGAGCCCGTCGAGGCGACCGAGAGCCTGGACATGAACTGTGGCGACTCGCGCTCGGCCTGGATGGAGCGGGGCATGTCCGCGACGGAGCCGGAGGCTTGCGCATCGACCAGCCCGCTGAAGTGGACCCGGAGGTTGTTCTGGCACATGAGGCGGCGGGCCATGTCCCGGGCCTGACCGAAGGCGGGGAACAGCAGGCTGGACAGGATGGCGACGACAGCCAGCGTGACCAGCACCTCGATGAGGGTGAATCCACGCGCGGGCCGCAGGCTGGGTTGGTGACGGATGTTCACCATGGGCGCAAATCCAGCAAATTGAGCCGTCCAGACGGGCCTCCGGACCGTTGGGGCGGAACCGGTGGCTCTGTGACCATGTCACATGGTTTCGGGATTGCGAGAAAAATGTGAGATAGTTTCTGACTTCATCCCGCCGTGGACTACCTTGGTGTATGGAGAGGAGGGGTGTCCCCTCACTTCCTAACAACCCGAGACGGAGGAGAGTGGAAAATGGTCTATCCATCTGGAGACGAGGAGTGGGTTTTGATGAGCCGCGTGGCTTCGGGCGATGAAGCCGCCATCGCGGAGCTCTATGACCGCTTCGGGGCCCTGGTTTTCAAGGCCTCCCGGCAGGTGCTGAACAGCCGGGCCGAGGCCGAAGACGCCTCTCAGGAAATCTTCGTCCGCCTGTGGAAGACCGCAGACCGATTTGACCCGCGGCGGGCCCGCCTGGTCACTTGGGTCATGCTGATCGCCCGCCGCCATCTGATCGACAGGCTTCGTCGCAAGGTCTCCAGGCCTGAAGTTCTCGGACTTGAGGCTGAGACGGAGACCTCCATGTCGGGTGAGGCCAACGCCATCCAGCCCGCCACGCCCGTGGAAGAGAACAGCGCCCTCCGGGCCCGGATCGACGAACTGCCTGCCCTGCAGCGTGAGGTGATCGAGCGGACTTACATCCGCGGCTTCACGCTCCGCGAGGTCAGCGAGCAGTTGAACGCCCCGCTCGGCACCGTGAAGAGTGCCCTGAGCCGTGGCCTGACCCGCCTCCGCGACCGCCTGGGCGACGCGGAACGCCATCTCGCCTGATCGCCGGAACGGATTTCAGGGAATCTTTGGATGGGTGCATCCCCCCGGGGGGGGGTGGGGCGTATAGCCATTCGGATATCAAGAGGGAGTGGCGGAGGCCTAGAGAGGCTTCTGGACGGGACGCCGCCCCTTTGAGCCGTGACACATGTTGAGTCACCGGGTGCGCGGCGGGAGGCTGCCGCTCTCTGCATTTGTCAGCGGCAAGGTCCGGCCACTCCGTGGACTGGACGAGAGGACTGGGTGCTGTGATGACTCTCCGTCGCGAAGAACTGATCGAACAGGCCGCCCTGGAAGCCCTTGGACTGCTCGACGAGCGCGAGACCGAGGTGTTCGAGCGTGCCTTCGAGGACGCCCCGGAGAACATCCAAGAGCAGATCCGCCGCATTCAGGCCGAGACCGTGACCGACGTGGCCATGCTGAGCGGCGAGGAGCCGCCCGCCGGCCTTCGTGGCAAGGTCCTTGCGGCTGTGGTCGATGCCGTTGAGGACGAGGCCCGTGAACTTCAGCCCATCGCCAGCATCGGCGTGCGGGCCCGGCGTCCGGGCCGGGCCGCTTCGACCGAAGTGGCCGTGGCGGTCTCTGACGAGCGAGAAGTCCTCAGGCTGCGGGCGGCACAGCGACACCTGCTCGTGTGGCGGGCCGCTTCGATCGCCCTGGCGGCCTCCCTGTTGACCACCCTGTTCTGGTCGGGCATGTACCGGCTGGAGCGCTACTCGATCCAGCAGGTCGCCGACAACGGAGCCACGCTGCGTCAGCTCGAGGAGCAGTTCGGCATCAAGTTCGCCGCCGAGATGCGCAACAGTTCGTTCGTGCGGCCGGTGCAGGCCAAGATGGCCAACGCCTCCGGCACGCTCATGCTGCAGGAGTCCAGTGCCACGGGCTTCCTGATGGTGTTCGGCTTGACCCACAATCAGGCCTACACCGTCCGCGTGCTCGATGCGGCCACCGGCAGCGTGGCTTTCACGGGCAAGATCATCGGCGGCGACGGCATCACCGTGGCCAGGATCGACGGCTTCGATCGTGGCTCGCTCGCCGGCAAGCGGATCGAGCTGCTCGATGCCAAGGGTGAGCTGGTGCTGGACGACAAGGCGGTCTGAACCGCCGCCACTCGACTTCCAACCTTCCCCTCCTCTGGCGACGCCGCGAGCCCCTCCCGCGGCGTCGCCGATTTTTGGGCCCCGGTACCTTCGCGAGCATGGTGATCTGGCTCAACGGATCTTTCGTGGAGGGTTCGCAGGCCGCGGTGTCTGCGCTGGACGCGGGCGTGCAGCACGGCGTGGGGCTGTTCGAGACCATGCAGGCCCGCAACGGCCGCGTGTTCCGGCTGCAGGACCACCTGGAACGGATGGCGGAGAGCGCCGCGGAACTGGAGCTGGTGGAGAAGCTTCGGGTGGAGCCGCTGGCGGAGGCGGTGGTCGCGGTCATGCAGCGATGGGGCCGGCCGGAGGCGAGGATCCGTCTGACCTTGACCGGTGGCGTGGTGAACATGCTGCGGGAGGCGCGCGAGGGGCGACCGGTGCAGGTGGAGCCCACGCTGCTGATCGTGGCTTCGCCGCCCACGCCGTTCCCGGACGAGCTCTTCGAGCGCGGCGTGGGGGTGATGGTGGCGGACGACCGCGTGAGCCCGCTCGATCGCTTCGGTGGCCACAAGACCCTCTGGTACTGGCCCAGGCTGGCGGCGCTCCGTACGGCGGCCCAGTCCGGTGCGAGCGAGGCTCTCTGGTTCGACGTGACCAATCGACTGGCGTGTGGCTGCACCAGCAACGTGTTCCTGGTGAAGGGCGATCGGCTGCTCACCCCGCTGGCCCGGGGCGAGGAGCCCCGCGGCGGCCTGCGAAGCCCGGTGCTTCCCGGCGTGGCGCGGCGGACGCTCATGGGGCTGGCCTCGGCCTGCGGTCTGCGGACGGACCGCTGCAGCCTGACGGTCGACGACGTGCTCGGTGCCGACGAGGTGTTCCTGAGCAACGTGAGCTGGGGGGTGCTGCCGGTGATCCGCATGGAGCGGAGCACCATCGGCTCGGGCGGGGTGGGCCCGGCCACGCGAAGCCTGCGGCAGGCATGGCTGCAGGCGGTGGACGGCCACACCCGCGGCTGAGGCTGGTGTGGACAACCTTCCCCCGGGGAAGGAGCCGGGGTCCGTCGGCCTTACCATGGCAGCGGCGGCGGAGCCGCCCAGGAATCCGT
The DNA here is from genome assembly GCA_903861235.1 of uncultured bacterium. Lineage (GTDB taxonomy): Bacteria > Planctomycetota > Phycisphaerae > Phycisphaerales > SM1A02 > SYAC01. Next base: position 5,202 of record CAIOTP010000031.1, read on the forward strand.
CAATGAGTGACACCGCCAAGCCCAGGTTCGTGCACCTGCACCTGCACAGCGAGTACAGCCTGCTCGACGGGGGCAACAAGATCGACGCGCTCGTGGAGCGGGTGAAGGCGCTGGGCATGGACGCGGTGGCGGTCACCGACCACGGCAACCTGCACGCGGCCATGGAGTTCTTTCATGCCGCGAAGGCCGCGGGCGTGAAGCCGATCCTGGGGATCGAGGCCTACGTGGCCCCGGGCGACCGCACCGAGCGCAAGCCCACGGGCGTGGCGGACGGCGGCTTCCACCTGGTGCTGCTGGCCCAGACGCTTCAGGGCTGGCGCAACCTGGTGCGGCTGAGCTCGGACGCCTTCCTGAACGGCTTCTACTACAAGCCGCGCATGGATCGCTCCACGCTCGAGAAGTGGGGCGAGGGCATCATCGCCATCAACGGGCACCTGGGCTCGAGCGTGGCGCACTGGCTTCAGCGGTTCGCGGCCACGCAGGATCCCGCCGATTGGGCACAGGCCCGCGAGGAGGCGCTCTGGCACGCGAAGTGCTTCGGCCCCGACGCCCAAGGCGAACCTCGCTTCTACCTGGAGCTGCAGCGGCACGTGGAGGATCAGTGGAAGATCGACCCGCTGGTGCGCAAGCTGGCCGCCGAGCTGAAGCTGCCGCTGGTGTGCGACAACGACGCGCACTTCCTGCGTCGTGAGGACCACGACGCGCACGACACCCTCTGCTGCATCTCCATGCAGAGGACGAAGGATTCGCCGGACCGGCTGATCTACAGCGAGGAGCTGTACGTGAAGGACCCGGCCCAGATGGCCGAACTCTTCGCGGACGTGCCGGAGGCCCTGGAGAACACGCTGCGCATCGCCGACCGCTGTCGTGTGGAGCTGCCCAAGGGGGAGAACCATGCGCCGCTGGTCAAGGTGCGGCGCACCGGCAAGCCGCCCAGGTTCGACGCGGCTGCGCCGACCGAGTGGTTCAACGCGTTCTGCGCCGGCTTCGAGCTGGAACCCTTCGACGGTCTGGCCGCCGAAGAGAAGGACCGCGCGGCGGCGAAGAAGGCCTGTGACCAGGCGCTGCGCGACCTGGCCGAGGCGGGGGCGCTCTGGCGCTACGGCGCGGACGGCATCACGCCGCAGGTGCGGACGCGGCTGGAGCGCGAGCTGAAGGTGCTGGCGGACAAGAGCATCTCGGCCTACTTCCTGATCGTGTGGGACTTCGTGGCCTGGGCTCGGCGCAACGGCATTCCGGCGCTGGCCCGCGGCAGCGGCGTGGGCACCATGGTGGGCTACGTGCTGGGCCTGTCGAACGCCTGCCCCGAGCGGTTCGGCCTGCTGTTCGAGCGTTTCACCGACCCGGACCGGAGCGAGTACCCCGACATCGACGTGGACATCTGCCAGGACGGGCGCTCGCGCGTGCTGGAGTACGTGCGGGGCAAGTACGGCCACGTGGCGCAGATCATCACCTTCGGCCGCCTGAAGGCGAAGGCGGCGGTGAAGGACGTGGCCCGCGTCATGGGCCTGCCGCCGAGCGAGGGGCAGCGCCTGGCCAACCTGGTGCCCGCCGAACTGCACATCACGATCGACGAGGCGCTGCAGAAGGAGCCGCAGCTGAAGCAGGCCGCCGAGAGCGATCCGGTGGTGGCCAAGGTGGTGGAGCACGCGAAGGCGCTCGAGGATCACGCCAGGCACTCGGGCATCCATGCCGCGGGCGTGGTGATCGCCACGCGGCCGCTCGAGGACATCGTGCCGCTCTGTCGAGCCACCGGCGGCGAGGAGGTGGTCACGCAGTGGGACGGTCCGACCTGCGAGAAGGCCGGCCTGCTGAAGATGGACTTCCTGGGACTCCGCACGCTGAGCACCATCGAGCGGTGCCGACAGCTGGTGGCGGGCACTCTGGACGACGCCGCCATCTGGAGGGCGGTGGGACGCTCGCCGGGCGACGGCGGCCCGCACCCGCTGGACCTGGATCGGCTCGGGATGGACGATCAGCGCGTCCTGGGCCTTTTCCGCCGCGGCGACACCATGGGGGTGTTCCAGTTCGAGTCCGGCGGCATGCGCAAGCTTCTGGTGGACATGAAGCCGGACCGGCTGGAGGACCTGATCGCGGCCAACGCGCTCTTCCGGCCGGGTCCCATGGACCTGATCCCCGACTACAACGCGCGCAAGCACGGTCGACAGGCGGTGCCGAGCGTGAACCCCAAGGTCGACGAGCTGGTGGCCGAGACCTACGGCATCATGGTCTATCAGGAGCAGGTGATGCAGGTGCTGCACCACCTCGGCGGCATCCCGCTCCGTGCCGCGTACTCCATCATCAAGGCGATCAGCAAGAAAAAGCAGGACGTGATCGAGGGGGCGAGGAACGACTTCGTGCAGGGCTCGGCGCAGCGCGGCGTGGAACGCCGCACCGCCGAGGAGCTCTTCGACCTGATCCTGCGGTTCGCGGGCTACGGCTTCAACAAGTCGCACTCGACCGGCTACGCGATCATCGCCTACCAGACCGCGTACCTGAAGACCTACTTTCCCGCGCACTACATGGCGGCGGTACTCTCGTTCGAAAGCCAGGCGCGCAAGATCGAGGAGTGGTCGGTCTATCTCGACGACTGCCGCAGGCTCGTCTATCCCGACCATTCGCCCAAGAAGCCGCACATTGGCGTCGAGGTCAAGCCGCCCGATGTGAACCTGTCCGAGGAGGACTTCGCGGTCGTCTACGAGGCGGGCGAGCGGCGCACGGCGACGGGCGGGCACATCCGCTTCGGCCTGCGCGCGATCAAGGGCATCGGCGGCGGCGCGATGCGCGCGGTGATCGAGGAACGCCGCAAGGGCGGACCGTTCAAGAGCGTGTTCGACTTCTGCGAGCGCGAGGACTCGAAGCTCGTGAATCGCGCGGGCATCGAGGGCCTCGTGAAGGCGGGCTGCTTCGACTCGCTGCACGGCGCCGACAACCGCGCGAGCGTGGTCGCGAGCATCGAGAGCGCGATCAGCGCGGGGCAATCGCTCGCGCGCGACAAGGCGGGCGGGCAGGAGAACTTCTTCGGCATGTTCGAGGCGGCTGCGCCGAAGGCGGCGTCGACGACCGAGGTCACGCTGCGCAAGGTCGCGCCGTGGGACCGCATGGAGGCGCTGCGCTTCGAGAAGGAGGCGCTCGGCTTCCATGTCTCGGGGCACCCGCTCGATGTCTGGCGCGAGCAGGTGCGCGCGTTCGCGACGGCCGATGTGAAGAAACTCATGGAGGCGCCGCAGGACACGCCGTGCGTGGTCGCGGGACTTGTCGCGCGGACGCGCGTCGTCGTCACGCAGAAGGGGAA
>CAIOTP010000032.1 GCA_903861235.1 uncultured bacterium
CAGGTCGACCGTGCGATCGTCCACGCGAAGCCGCAGCCGCCCCTTGGCCGCGGCACTGGCACGGATCACCACGCGTGCATCGACCACCTGGCCGCGCCGGGCTCGGGCCGGCGTGCGGACCGAATCCACCAGCACCTCGGTGGCACGCGGCGGTGCCAGGGCCACCACATCCACGGGCACGCCCGCGGCGGCGGCCTGGTCGGCCGCGGACGCCAGGCTGCCCCCGGTCTCCACGCCGTCGCTCAGCAGCAGGATCCGGTTGATGGCGTCGCCGGGCAGCACCGCCAGCGCCGTGCGCACGCCTGAAGCCAGGTCGCTCGCGGCCGAGTCGCCGGCGTGCGAGAGGATCGACACCTGCGTGGCCACCGAGGGCACCGCCTGGATCTCCGCCGAGCGGGCCACCGTGATCACGCCCATGCGGTCCTCGGGGCGCTCGCGGCCCGCGAAACGCTCCTGCAGCCATCCCTGGACGCGGGCGCGAAGCTCCGCGGGCACCGATCGACTGGCGTCCGCCACCACCAGCACGCAGGCGGAGTCGGCGTCGCGCACCAGCGCCGGACGGGCCAGTCCGAAGGTGAGCAGCAGGATCACCATCACGCGCACCGTGGTCGAGAGGACCGATCTGGTTCGGCCCAGGTGCGGCAGCGACCGCCAGGCCAGCATGCCCACCGGCACCAGCGTGATCAGGAGCAGGAGCCAGCCGGGTCGCTCGAAGGAAAGATGCACGCGTGCGTCCCGCCTGGGCGGACCTCAGGATCCGCCCTTGGCCGGCGCCGCCCCGTCGAGACGCCTCTTCCACTGCTCGAAGTAGCGCTTGTGCGCCTCCTTCAGGCGTCCGGGCACCGGATCCTCCTCCGTGCCCTCCTCCAGTCCGGCCTCCACCTTGGCAGCCACCGCCTTCAGCTCATCCGAGGCCTTGCCGCCCGCGACACCCTCGCCGCGCACGAACTCCCGGGCGGCGGTGCGGTCGAAGGGATCTCCGTCTCCCGCGGACTCCTGCTTCTCGGCGAAGGAGCCTTCGGGAAGCGCCTCGGTTCGGCCGTCGATGCGCGGCGATCCACCCTGGCCCGCCCGCTTTCCACCCTTGCCGCCGGAACCGGACTTGCCCGCCCCGGCGGAGGCCTGCTTCCGCTCCCACGGCATGCTCCATCCCATGGAGGAACCGTTGCGACACTGACCCATGGCCTTGCTGAGCGCCGCCTGCATGCGGCGCTGGGCCTGGGCCCGGCTGAGCTGGCTCGAGGCTTCGCTGGACGAACCGCTCTTGCATTGGCTGGTCGACTTGGAGAGGTTCTGGCACTGCTGCGAGGCGTTCTGGCAGCTCTGCAGCTTCTTCTGCAGCTCCTGCCGCTGCTGGGGCGTGAGCTTCTGGTTCTGCTGCGCCGCCTGCATGGCCTGCTGCATGTTCTGGGCGAGCTTGGGGTCCATGCCCGCCTCGCGAAGCGCCTGCTCCGCGGCCGAAGTGCTCCTGGCCGCCTGCTCGAGCGCCTTCGCGGCGCCGTCGAGCGCCTGCTGCGCGGCCTTGGCCTTGGCCGGGTCCTTGCCCGCGGCCTCGCCGGCCAGTCGTTCGAGCTCGGCCTTGGCCTTGTCCAGGTCTCCCGACTTGAGCGCCTGCGAGAGCTCCTTCGCCGCGTCCGGCAGCTCGGGAAGCCTCGCCAGGAGGTCCGCCAGTTCGCGGGACTCGCGCATGGCTTCGGAATCCAGCTCCCGCTCCAGACGGTCCTGCAGCGCCGCCGCCCGCTCGCTGGCCTCCGCCTCGCGTCGGGCCGGATCCGACGCCAGCTCGCTCTCGGCCTGCTTCCGCTCCAGTTCGGCCAGCGTGTCCTGCAGGGCCTGCTCGGCTTCCGGACTCTCCTCGATCAGGCGAACGGCCTCGCGCACGCCCTGCTCGGTGGCCTGCGCCTGCTGCAGCTGCTGCTCCGCGTCCATGGCCACGGTGGCGGCATCGGACGCGGCCGAAGGCTGGCGGACCGGCCACAACCACCACGCCATGCCCGCGACCAGCGCCACTGCGGGGACCCACGGGGCCAGCGCGGGCCATCGCAGCGGGAAGGCGGCACGCACGCGACCGAACTGCCCCGGAGCCACTCGCTCGCCGTCCGCCACCGCGGCTTGCGCAAAGGCGTCGGTCCGACCGTGCAGCGCCAGCGCGGTGGAGATGCGGCTCTCGAGCGACAGCCGATCGTCGGCCATGGCCGCGGCGGACCGCTCTCCCGGCGCGGGGTGCAGGCGAAGCCACGCCCCCACGAACGCCGAACCGCAGAGCGACGCCGACACCAGGGCCACCAGCTCGCCGGAGCTTCCGAGCAGGCGCGACAGCGCGAGCGCCACGCAGCCACCGGACAATGCCGCGACCGAACCCGGCACGATCGCATCCACCCATCGCTGCAGGCGCAGGCGACGCTGCACGAGACCGGCCAGCTTCCGCGAAGCGAGCATGGAGTCAGGATAGCCGCGCCAGGTCGTTGCTAGGATGCGTCACATGATGCTGTCGCTCCTGCTGATCTCGGCTTCGCTGGCCCTGCAGTCGCCTCCGGCGGCCACCACCGACGACCTTCAGGCCAGGATCCAGGCGCTGGAGCAGGAGAACCGGAAGCTTCGCGAGGCGTCCGAGGCCCTGCAGCGTCGGATCCGCGAACTCGAGGGCGGCGCGCCGCCGGCGGCACCGGCCCCATCCGCCGGATCCCGCGACCCGGGCCCCGAGCCGTGGGGGAACCCCAACGCGGCCATGCGGTCCCTGGCCTCGAAGGTGAAGGAGGACCTGAAGGAGCGGGGCATCGCCGTGCCCACCCCCGACGCCGACGCCCGCACCTGGCACGCCTACCGGCAGAGGCTCACCAAGTGGATCGAGATCATGGGGAAGTTCCGGCAGCCCATCCAGTGGAACCTGTCGGTCAGCGAGGCCGTGCAGGTCTCGAGCGAACCGAAGGAATACGAGATCCGCGCCCACGTGCTGCGAGCCGACGGCTCGCGGGTGGAGCCCAGCTTCGCGTTCCGCTGCCCCGCCACCGCCGTGCCCAACCTGGTGCCCGCCAAGGCCGCAGGCGTCTGGCAGCTGAAGGCGGAGCTGTTGCCTCACCTGGTGCTGCAGCCCGAGAGCAGCTCGCGCGAACGCGCGAATCCCTTCGGCGACACGCCCACCATCGCGCCGCAGCTCGAGTGCACGCTGCGCTACATCGTGCAGTCCATGACCCCCGTGCAGGCCGGCTCGCCGTCGCGGTGAGCGACCTCGATTGATCGCCCCTGCGGGCCCCCGTAGCATCCGAGCATGGCCCACCCCCCGATCGAGCGCCCTCGCGTGCCGCTGACCCAGCTGGGTCGCGGCCAGCGTGCGCGACTGGACCAGGGCTGCATGTCGGGGCTTCCTGAACACGACCAGTGCCTCCTTCGAGCCATGGGCGTGCACGAGCACTGCGAACTGCGGGTCTGCAAGCCCGGCGAGCCCTGCATCATCGAGGTCGAGCGGACGCGCGTGGGTCTGAGCGGCCCGGTCGCCAGCCGACTGCTGGTCACCCCCTGCGACGGTGCCGGAGCGGACTGAGGTGCAGGTGAACGCGGGCGGTCCGTTGACGGCGGCTCGGCCGTGGCGGGCGGCGCTGTTGGGACAGCCCAACGCGGGCAAGACCACCCTCTTCAACCGCCTCTGCGGCGCGCGAGCCCGGACCTCCAACCTGCCGGGCACCACGGTGGAGAGTCGCGTGGGCCTGGCCCGCACCACCGAGGGCGAGCTGGAGGTCATGGACCTTCCGGGCACCTACGGGCTGAACCTGGAGATGCCGGAGAGTCGTCTCTGCCGGGCCTGCATCGAGGGACAGCTGGGCGACGCGGCGCCGGATGTGGTGGTGGTGGTGGCCGACGCCACGAACCTGGCCAAGTCGCTGCGCTTCGTGGTGCAGGTGCTGCGTCGACGCCTCCCCTGCGTGGTGGCGGTGACCCTGGCCGACGAGGCCCGGCGCAAGGGACTCAGCGTTGACGCGCAGCGTCTGTCGGATCGTCTGGGCTGTCCGGTCTGCGTGACCAGCGGACGCACCGGCGAGGGCGTGGAGGCGCTGGCCGCCTCGGCGCTCTCGGTGGCGAGGAGCGGCACGCTGGGCAGGGACCACGCCCGGCGGCTCACGCTGCTGCCGGCGGAGACGCCGGAATCCGCCGTGGCCGCGTGGTGCAGCGAGTGCGTGGCCACCTGCGTGGGCGGCCGCGCCGCCGTGCAGGCCGACCGTCTCACCGACCGCGTGGACGCGGCGCTGACGCACCCGGTGTCCGGCGGCGCGGTCTTCCTGCTGGTCATGGGACTGCTCTTCACCTCCATCTTCTGGCTGGCGAAGTTCCCCATGGAGGGCATCGACTGGATCTTCACCCACCTGGGCGGCCAGCTGGCCGACGCCATGCCGCCGGGTCTGCTCCGCAGCCTGGTGGTGGACGGCGTGGTGGGAGGCGTGGCCGGCACGGTCGTGTTCCTCCCGCAGATCGCCCTGCTCTTCTTCCTGCTGAGCCTGCTCGAGGACAGCGGCTACCTGGCCCGTGCCGCCTTCGCGGCGGACCGGTTCATGCGTCGCTTCGGCCTGCCAGGCCAGGCCTTCGTGCCGCTGCTCTCCAGTCACGCGTGCGCGCTGCCCGG
>CAIOTP010000033.1 GCA_903861235.1 uncultured bacterium
AGTCGGGCCAGCCAGGCGTTGTCCACCCGGGTGAGGGTCCGCACGACCGCGCCCACCACCTCTCCCGGTTGCCGAAGGTCCGACAGGTCCGGGGCCGCGGCCCGAACCGTGGCCTTGGAGGCGAGCCACGCCACCGCGGACTGGGACAGCGCTTCGGTCACGGCCACGACAGGCTTCATGCCGTCAAAACTAGCGTCCAGGACCCGGGCGCCGTATTCCCGGACCCGATTTCTTGCTTCCAGGGAGCCGGATGGCACATTTTCACGAAGTGGCTCCCGTAACGACAGGGCGCCAAGGATCCGATCTTCGTGCGAAGCCCCCTCACCACCTCTCTCGCCATCCTGCTGCTCGCCGTGCCGGCCTTGGCCGACACCGATGGCGGCATCGCCGCGCTTCGGGCCCGGCTTGGCTCGGCCGCACCATCCGGTGTGGGCATTCAGGTGGTGCAGGTCGAGGCGCCCGAGGCGACCGACGCCTACGCGCCGGACACGTCGAATCCGGAATTCGTCGGCAAGACCATCACCAAGGTGAACACGCCCGCGGTCAACAGCTGGCACGCGACCAACGTGGGCAAGTGGCTCTACGGCGGCACCTCGGCCATGGCGATCGGCATCTCGAGCGCCTGGGCCTACAACGTGAACACCTGGATCAACGCCAACCTGAAGGTGGGAGCCGGGACCACGGCGCCGACCGCTCAGCCGGGCAGCACGGTGCGAGTCATGAACCACTCGTGGATCGGCTCGTTCGGGGCCGGCAACGAGACCTTCGACCGCGAGGCGATCCGGCGACTGGACTTCATCATGACTCGCGACGGGGTGCTCGGCATCTGCGGCGAGAACAACGGCGCGGGGAGCGCCCGCCAACCCATGATGGGGGACACGTTCAACGGGCTGAGCGTGGGTCGGATGGACCTGCAGCACTCCGCGGGCGGAACCTTTGCGTCGGGCGACAACCCCGGCCGCATGAAGCCGGACATCATCGCGCCAGGACAGTTCACCAGTTTCGCGACGCCGGTGGTGGGCTCGGCGGCGGCGGTGCTCTTCGAGACCGCCTCGGGATCGGCCTACGCCTCACTGACCGCTTCGCAGCGTGCCCAGGTGGTCAAGTGCTGCCTGATCGCGGGTGCGGAGCGCGACGCGGACTGGTCCAACCAGGCGCCGCAGGAGGGCGTGAACCGCGGCACCACCAACAAGCCCATCGACCCGCTTCGCGGCAGCGGCCTGCTCAACGTGGACCGCTCCCACCGCATCCTGACGGCGACCCGGCTCAACGGCGTGACCAGTGCGGCGTCCGCGGTTTCGGCGACGGAGCTTCTCGGGTGGGGCACCGTGACGTTCACGCCGTCCCAGAAGGGCTACTGGCGTTTCACCCTGGACCAGACGGCCGCCCATTTCGACTTCACGATCAACTGGACGCGTGGCGTGGCCAGCAACTTCGCCAGCTACACCTATGCGAACATGAACCTTCGGATCTACAAGGTGATCGACGGCGTGACGCTGGTGCCGCTGGAGGGTGACGCCGGCATCGGCGTGTTCGACGGCGGCAACGTGTCCAGCACCTCGGCCGTGGACAACATCGAGACGCTTCACCTGATTGGCCTTCAGCCGGGTGAGTACCTGGTGGAGGCCTCTCGCGTGGACACGAGCACGGTCGCGTTCACGGCTTACGCCGGATGGGTGATCGAGGAGGCGCCTCCGGTGGTGGTGGATGGCGATCTGGACGGCAACGGCGTGGTGGACGCAGGCGACATCGGCGCCCTTCTGACCCTGTTCGGCACCTCGGATCCGCGGGGCGACCTGGATCGCAGCGGCTCGGTGGATTCGGCGGACATCGCCGAGATCCTGCTTCGATTCGGCTGAACCCCCATGCGACGCCTCGGCAGAGCGGTGGTGATCGTTGCCGCCGCGGCGTGCGGTGCAGCTCTCGCCGACCTGCCCGGTTTCGGCGTGCCCGAGGTGGTCGCCCTGCCTGAAGGGCAGTTCCCGACCCAGCCCGTCCTTGCGGATTTCGACGGGGATGGTCAGGCCGATCTCTTCGTTCCCGGGCGCAACACCGACGGCACGGCATCGCTGATCTGCGGCGTGGGGTCGGCGGCGCCCGTGCTCCGCGTGGTGCAGGTGGGTCACCAGACCGACTGGGCGGAGGCGGCCGACCTGGACGACGACGGCTGGATCGACGTCGTGCTGGCCGTGCGCAACATCCGTGGCGGGGTGGCGGTGCTGCGGGGACGTGGAGACGGCACCTTCGGCCCCGCACAGTTCATCTGGACGGGACGAGAGTGCCGCTGCGTGGCGGTGGTCGACGCGGATGGCGATGGTCGTCTGGATGTGGTGGCCTCGAACGCGCGATCCGGCTCGGTCTGCGTGCTTCGCAACCTGGGAGACCTGCATTTCGAGCGCGGGCCCGAGGTGGGGGTGAACCGGTGGAACGTGGGCACGCCGAATCAGAGTTGGCTGGCGGTGCGCACCCAGGGGGCCGTGCTGCGGGTGGCGGACATGGCCGTGGGCGGGAGCCGACTGAACATGCGTGGGTTCTCGGCGGGCGGCTGGCTGCCGGAGGCGAGCTGGACGGTGCCGTCCGTTCAGGGCACGGTGCCCGGCGTCTCCTTCGGTGAGCTGGCGGACCTCGACGGCGACGGCCACGAGGAGTGGATCTCCCAGTCGCTGACCACGACCGGTCTCAATCCTCTGCTGGTCTGGAAGGGTCAGCCTGACGGCAGTCCCGGTGCGATGCAATCGTGGCCGGGCCCGGTGCTGGGCAGGGGATTCCGCGCCATTTCGGCCGATCTGGATGGCGACAGTGATCTGGATGTGCTGAGCCTGTCCGTGCTGGAAGGACAGCTGGTGGCCTTCGAGAACGGATCCATCCCGGGTTCGATCCACCTGCAGGCGGCGGTGCCTCTGCTCGAGGGTTCCTTCCTCAGGCATGTGGTGGCGGGGGATGTGGATGCCGACACCCGGACTGACCTGCTGGTGTGCGACTCGACGGAGTCCCGCGTGCTCCTGCTGAGGAACCAGGGGTCCGCAGGCATGCCAGCGGCTCACCGCACCGTGAAGCCTCGTGCGCCGGAGATGTCCGAGTTCGTGGATCCGTCCGCCGAGATGAGTCGGCTGCTTGATCTTGGGCCTTCGCCCTTCGTGGACGCCGGGGAAGGGGGCGTTCGACCGCGTTCCATGCCGGTGTCCTGCGGGCCTGGGGCCGGCCGCTGCGACGAGCCGCACGAGACCCCCGGCTGCTACACGCCCAGCTGCTGCGAACGGGTTTGCCAACTTCTGCCCGAATGCTGCGAGACCGCGTGGGATCAGACCTGCGTGGACTGGGCGGCGACCGAGTGCGACGGCCTGGTGTGCCCCAGTCCGGGGAGCTGCCTGCTGCCGCACGGCGAAGCCGGATGCGACGACGCCGCCTGCTGCGAGCGTGTGCGGCGCCTGGATCCGGTCTGCGAAGCGGTCTGGGACGAGCTGTGCGTGGAGCTGGCGCAGCTGTCCTGCGGTGTGGACCCGCCGGTGGTCGTGGCACCCGCCGATTCGATCGACGAGGGGGAGCCGTGCGGACAGCGACTTTCCGAGGGTTGCGGCAATCGCGCCTCGCCCGACTTCGTTCCGGTGCAGACGGGTGAGCGACGCGCGGGTCGGGTGCAGGCCTTCGGGGTGCGCGATGTGGACGCGCACCTGCTCACGCTGACGCAGCCGGCCACGATCCGGGTGGAGCTGCACGCCGACTTTCCCGCCCACCTGGTGCTGGCCCAGGGTCCGTGCGACGGACCGTTGGAGAGCCTGGCGGAGGGCGTCTGCGGCCCCGGCGGCGTGGCTCGCGTCGAGCTTGCGTTGGAGGCCGGCAGCCATCGCCTCTTCGTGTCGCTGGCCACGCGGCTGCAGACGCTGCGTGACGGGCAGCCGTGCCCGATCACCGATCCGGAGGACACCACGCAGCCGGGCCTGTTCGGCGGTGTGTGGTGGATGTCCATCGAGGACCGTTCGCTGAAGGTGCCGTGCGACCTGGATGGAAGCGGGCAGGTCGACGCCGCGGACATCGGCAGCCTGCTCGTGCTCTTCGGAGGTGCTGGACCGGCGGGCGACCTGGACGTCAGTGGCGAGGTGGACGCCGCGGACCTGGGCGCGCTGCTGATCTGCTTCGACTGAACGGGCTTAGACTGGAGGCGTGGCTCGCCGCACCCGCGAACGGCTGATCCTGTGCATGCTGGTCGTGGTGCTGGGCGTGTGCCTGGTCTGGCCGCTGTGGCTGACGGTGCAGGGCGCCTTCCGCACGAACGACGACGACGGCTGGACCGCCTGGCACGTGACGCAGGTCTTCCGCGATCCGGTGACACGCGAAGGGCTCCTGCACGCGCTGGCCCTGGCGGGCTGCGTGACCGTGGGCACGCTGCTGGTGTCGCTGGGTCCGGCGATGGTGCTGTCGCGGTGCCGCTTCGCGGGACGCACGCTGCTGTGGGGCCTGCTGCTGCTGCCCATGATCCTGCCGCCGTTCGTGGGCGCGATCGGGCTTCGGCACCTGCTTGGCCGCGAGGGTGCGGTCAACGCGCTGCTGCTGGACGCAGGGCTGGTGAGCCAGGCGGTCGACTTCACCGGCCACGGCGGATTCTGGTCGGTGGTGCTGCTGGAGACCTTGGCGCTCCATCCGATCGTGCTCATGAACCTGACCGCAGCCCTGGCGAACCTGGATCCGGCCATGGAGGAGGCGGGGGCGGGACTGGGCGCTGGGGCCTGGACACGCTTCCGCCGCATCACG
>CAIOTP010000034.1 GCA_903861235.1 uncultured bacterium
AGCTACGCGTGAGGTATCGCGCTGAAGCGGCCGGTCTGTGGCGTCCCGGCCGCGGTGAGGCCGTTCAGGGGGGGCATTTTCGGTGATTCTGCAGGCAAACGCTTGGATTGAACACGGAAGCGCTTATCTTGCGGCTGTCCGTCCCAGCACTCGCCAGCGCGCAGGGTCGAACCACGGAGCCACGCCATGAACCTGATTCAAGCCGCAAGCCGAACCGTCGCCTCTCTTGCCGCGCTTGCGGTCGCCGGAGCGGCATCGGCTCAAGGTCAGGTGGTGGGTTGGGGCTTGAACTCCTTCGGTGTTCCGAATCCTGCCATTCCGTCCCTGCTGAAGTACACGCAGATCGCCGCTGGCCACGGTTCCAGTTATGCGCTTCGGAGCGATGGAAGCGTGGCTGTTTTCGGATACTCGCATGGCGTGCTCGCGAACCTGAGCGGAGTTCAGCAGCTCGCGTCCGGGGTCTATCATGCCTACGCCCTCCGTGCAGACGGATCGCTGATCGGTGAGGGATACGCCTCCAGTGGACAACTCGACACGCCGGCGAACGTGGGAACGGTGGCGCAGATCGCCTGTGGCCTCGACTACACGCTCGCGCTGCGCACCGATGGAACCGTGCTTGGCTGGGGACGCAACACCTATGGCGAGACCAGCGTCCCGAGCGATCTGTCGAATGTTCGCCAGATCGCCTGCAATGCCTACCACGCCTACGCACTGAGGCAGGACGGCACCGCTGTCGGCTGGGGGCGAGGGGATCCGTGGGGCCAGACCAACACGCCGGTCGGGCTCTCGGGTGTTGTGCAGATTGCCTGCGGCGAGATCCACAACTATGGCCTTCGAAACGACGGCACGCTGGTCGGTTGGGGATGCCCGTTCCTCCTCAACGATCCCGCCGGGCTCTCCGAGGTGACGCAGATCGCCTGCGGTCAGGGGCACACGTACGCGCTCAGGAATGACGGAACCCTGGTCGGTTGGCAGCAGACGGGACAGGTGGGCTACGGGGAAACGAACACGCCGCCGAACCTGACGGGCGTGGTGAAGGTGGCCTGTGGAACGAATCACACGGTGGCTTTGAAGAGCGACGGCTCGATCGTGGCCTGGGGACTGAATTGGGAGGGCCAGGCATCGGTGCCAGCCGCACGAGAGGACTTGACCGAGATCTCGTGCGGTCTCAGCCATGCCTACGGCCTGCGATCGGATGGCACCGTCGTCGGTTGGGGCTCCAACCTCTACGGGCAGACGGAGACGCCCGCGAACGCAGTCGAGGTCTCGCAGATCGCCTGCGGTGGGGTGCACACCTATGCGCTGAAGTGGGACGGCACGCTGGTCGGGTGGGGTGCCGGCGACGATGCAGGTGCCGGAGGGCAGGCGAGTTGGGGCCAGGCAAGCACGCCAACCGGCCTTGCCCCGGTGCTGAGGGTCTCCTGCGGCCACTGGCATACCTACGCCGTCAAGCTCGACGGCACGGTGAAGGGGTGGGGTTCCAACACCAGCGGTCAGATCAGCACCCCCGCGAGTGCCGTCGACGTGCTCCAGGTCGCCTGCGGTGATTCTCACACCTACGCACTCAGGCAGGACGGCACGCTGGTCGGCTGGGGTGCGAACGACTTTGGTCAGACAGCCACGCCTGTCGCCGCGTCGGCCATCGATCAGGTCGCCTGTGGCGAGGGCTACACCTGCGCACTCCGCACCGATGGCACGGTGCTCGCGTGGGGCGATGCACGATTCGGCGCGCTGGATGTGCCCTCCGGTCTGGAGGCAGCCCAGATCGCGTGTGGCGCCCGACATGCCTATGCAGTCGCGCCGGATGGATCCTTGGTGGGTTGGGGTTGGGGCGCCTATGGAGAGACCAGCACCCCACCCGACACACGAGGCGTGACGAGGGTCGCCTGCGGATTCGGCTCGACGATCGTTCTTTTGAGCGCTCAGGCGAGTCGCTGTGAGAACGTCGGCGGCGATGGAACGGCCACGCTGCGCGTGAGCGGATGTGCATGGCAGCGTGCGGGGGTCTGGGACTGGTCGGATGGCGCTGGGCCGCAGGTTCCAGGAGCTCTCAGCGCCGTCGACTTCGGCACCTACGGCAGCGTCGGCAGCGAGTGTGAGGCGCAGGCAGCGTCGCTCACGACTCGTGCTGGAACGAGCCTGCTGGTGCCTGCCTCGGCATCGTCCGCGGG
>CAIOTP010000035.1 GCA_903861235.1 uncultured bacterium
CGCTCCGCGGCGATGCGATACACGAGGCGACCGATGCGTCCGAAACCGTTGATGCCGATGCGAATGGGCACGGGATGCTCCTTGGGTGGAATCGAGGGGACAACGATAGGGCACCGTCGGCCAACCCTCAACCACCCACGGCCCTGCCCCGCCTCGGCGGGATTTCAGCCCTTGAGGGCCTCGCGGCTTCGGGCGGCCTCGCGGCGGCACGCGAAGTCGAAGACGCCGGGGAAGGCGGTGATGAAGCCTGCCGCCAGCCGGATGGAGAGGCTGGTCCAGACCTCGCTGCGCGGCCGCTTCAGGCAGGCCACGATCGCCCGGGCCACGCGCTCGGGCGGCTGCACGAAGAACTTGGGGGCATGGTCCGGCACCTTGCGGCCCTGGGAGGCGCGCCCGCTCCGGACGGCCGCCTGCTCGAAGAACTCGGTCGTGGTCGTCACCGGATGCACGCTGCTCACCTCGATGCCGTGCGGCTCCAGCTCGAAGCGCATGGCGCGGCACATCATGGACTGCGCGGCCTTCGTGGCGGCGTAGGCGCCGAAGTAGGGAATGGTGAACTTGGCCAGGCAGCTGCTGCACATGAGCATGTGGCCGGGCCGACCCTGCGCGATCAGACGACGCGAGGCCTGCGTGACCAGGTCCGTGCTGGCGAAGAAGTTCACCTCGAACATGTGTCGCAGCGCCTCGTCGGTGGTCTCGTGGTGAGCCCGCTCGAGACCGTAGCCCGCGTTGGCGAAGACCACGTCGAAGCGGCCGAAGGCCCTCTCGGCCGCGTCCAGCAGCGACGCGGAGGCCCCGACCGCCGCCACGTCCATCTCCACCGTGACCACGCGGCTTCCCAGGCCCTCGAGCGCGGCAGCCACCGTCTTCAGTCGGTCCGCCCGCCGAGCGGCCAGCACCAGGTGCATGCCCTCGGCGGCCATGGCCCGGGCCGTGGCCGCCCCGATGCCCGAGCTGCCTCCGGTGATGATGGCCACCTTGTCGCGCAGGGGTCCGATGCCCATGCGGCAACCCTAGCACAACGGGCTTTCTCCTATCCTCGCGATCCCATGTCGCGGCTCTTCGCCACGCTGATCACCCTGCTGCTCGCGGTCACCGCGCCGGCACAGACGCCCGCCGTGGGCACCGCACCGCCGCCCATGCCGGCGGGCACGCCGGAGATGCGCGTGGGCGTGTTCACCATGCCCCCCTTCGCCGTGCCTCTGGGCAAGGACCAGTGGGGCGGCGTGTCGGTGTCCCTGTTCCGACAGGTCGCCGAGCAGATGAAGCTGCCCTACCGCCTGGTGAGCTACGACTCGATCCACGCCGCGCTCGAGGCGCTCCGGAAGGGCGAACTCGACATCGTCGCGGTGGGGCTCGACGTCACGCCTGAACGCGAGACCTTCATGGACTTCAGCCGCGCCTTCGAGCAGAGCGGCACGAGCGCCGTGGTGCGGCTCGACCGCGCGCCCACGCTGGTCATGATCGGCCGGCAGATGCTGCAGTCGCACCTGCCTCGCATGCTCCTGGCGCTGATCGTGATCATGATCACGGTGGCGGTCGTTCTGGCCTTCTTCGAGCGTCGACGGAACCCGGCCCAGTTCGGCGGATCGTGGCTCCAGAGCGTGGGCGAGAGCCTGTGGTGGAGCGTGACCACCATGACCACCGTGGGCTACGGCGACCGCGTGCCCGTGACCCGGGGTGGACGCTTCCTGGGCGGCATGTGGATGCTGCTGGCGTTCGTGCTCATGACCATCGTGGGCGGCGTGATCGCCAGCGAGCTCACCGTGTCCCGCTTCCAACCCATGCTGCGGAGCGTGGACCAGCTCTCCAAGGTGCGCTGTGGCGTGGTGCAGGACTCGGCGGCGGAGACCAGGGCCCAGGAGCAGAACCTGCAGGCGGAACGCTTCGCGGACCTCTCCACCGCCCTCCGCGCCCTGCAGGACCTGAAGGTGGACGCGGTGCTCGGCGACACCAGCTCGCTGCGCTGGTCCCTGCGGTCGGGCATGTATCCCGACCTGGCGGTGCTTCCGGATCCACTGGTGGTCGACTACGTCTGCCTGGGCCTGAGCCACCAGGTTCCCCAGGAGGTGCGCAACGGCATCGACTACTGGGTGCTGCGCATCAGCCAGAGCAAGGAATGGCAGGCCTCGCGCCGATCGAACTCCGGAGACTCCCCATGACCACCCGCTTCCCCGGTCCGCTCATCGGCATGGTGCACCTGGCGGCGCTGCCTGGATCGCCGCACGCCTCGCTGCGCGTGGAGCGCATCGCGCGCGCCGCCGCCGCGGAGGCCAAGGTCCTGGAGGACGCCGGCTTCGACGCCGTGCTGGTGGAGAACATGCACGATCTGCCCTACCTCCGCCGCCGCGTGGGCCCGGAAGTGGTCGCCGCCATGGCCGCCTGCACGCTCTGCGTGCGAGCGGCGGTGTCGGTGCCCGTGGGCGTGCAGGTGCTGGCCGGTGCGAACGCCGAGGCCCTGTCCGTGGCGCACGCCTGCGGCGGCTCCTTCATCCGCGCCGAGGGCTTCCAGCTGGCCGCCGTGGCGGACGAGGGCCTTCTGGAGGAGGCGGACGCCGGCCCGCTGCTCCGGCTGCGCCGCACGATCGGCGCCGAGCGCGTGATGGTGGCCGCGGACATCCTGAAGAAGCACTCGAGCCACGCGATCACCCGCGACCTTTCCGCCGCCGAACACGCGAAGACCGCCGAGTTCATGGGCGCCGACGCCCTGGTGGTCACCGGCAGCGCGACAGGCGAGCCGGTGGACGAACGCGAACTGCGTGAAGTGCGCGCGGCCTCGCGCCTGCCGCTGCTGGTCGGATCCGGCGCCACCCGCGAGACGGCCGCCCGGCTGCTCGAGGTGGCCGACGCCCTGATCGTGGGCAGCGCCGTCAAGCGCGGAGGCCGATGGGACCGGCCCGTGGACTCGGCCGCGGCCCGCGCCTTCGTGAAGGCCGCCCGGAAGGGCCGCTGAATCATGCAGGTGTGGCTCGACGGTCGCGTGATGCCCGTGGAGGAGGCGCGGATCAGCCCCTTCGACCGCGGCTTCCTCTTCGGCGACGGCGTGTACGAGGTGGTGCGCTTCTTCGACGGCGTGGGCATGGCCATGGATCTGCACCTGGCCCGACTCGAACGAAGCCTGGCGCTCGCGGGCATCGTGGGATTCACCGCGGCGGAGGCGCGCCAGGCCATGCTGGCGGTCCTGCAGGCGGAGGGTCTGCGTGATGCGGCGGTCTACCTGCAGGTCACGCGCGGCGCCGCAGCCACACGCACCCACATTCCACCGAAGGGCCTGCGGCCCACCGTGTTCGCCTTCGCATCGGCGTGTCCACCGCTCTCCAGCCTGGACGCCGCGGCGGGCATTTCGGTGGTGGTGCGTCCCGACGACCGCTGGCACCGCTGCGAGATCAAGACGGTGAGCCTGATGGGCTCGGTCCTTCCCATGCTGGAGGCGGCCGAGATCGGCGCCGAGGAAGCCATCCTGGTGCGCGAGGGCCTGGTGAGCGAGGGCAGCAGCTCGAACGTGATGGCCCTGGTGGGCGACACGCTGGTCACGCCGCCGATCGACGCGGAACCCTCGATCCTGCACGGCACCATGCGGCACCTGGCGCTCGACGCGGCCCATGCCGAGGGCATGAAGACGAGCGTCCGTCCCCTGCCCGTCTCCGAGCTCATGCAGGCGAGCGAGGTCCTGATCGTGAGCAGCCGGCGTGTGCTGGCCGGCGTGACCCGGCTGGACGGCCGCTCCTTCGGCGACGGTTCCGTGGGCCCGGTGGCGCACCGCCTGATCCGACGCATGCGCGACGGCGTGCAGTCGCATCTGGCCGCGGCGCGCTGAGCCGCGTCCGTAGAATCTCGGCATGCAGCACCTGCTCGCCATCTCCGTCGGCAACAGCCGCACCGCCGTGGGCCGCTTCCTGGGCGACAAGCTGGAGGTGAGCGACCACCTGGAGAACGCGGATCTGGCGGCCCTCACGCACGCCGTGGCCCGCCACTGGGCGGCCATGGACGACGCCGACGCCCTGGTGGCCATGGCCAGCGTGAACGAGAAGGTCGCCGGACCGCTGGAGAAGGCGCTCGCAGCCGAACTGGGCACCGACATCCACCGGGTGCGCCGCGACCTGCCTATTCCCGTGGGCACCTGCGTGGACGACGACACCCAGGTGGGCGACGACCGGCTTCTGGCCGCCGCGGCCGCGTGGGATGCGCTCAAGCAGGCGGTGGTCGTGGTGGACGCCGGCACCGCCATCACGGTGGACTTCGTGGACGGCGAGGGCACGTTCCACGGAGGCGCCATCGCGCCGGGCGCCTCGCTGCAGCTCCGGTCGCTTCACGAGCACACCGATCAGCTGCCCCGTGTGGCCTTCGCGCAGCCGGATGCCGAACCTTTCGGTCGCAACACCGCCGCCGCCATGCTGCTGGGGGTGCACGAGGGACTGCGGGGCATGGTCCGACAGCTGGTGGAGCGTTACGCCGAACACTACGGCGCCTTCCCCATGGTCATCGCCACCGGCGGCGACGCCGAGACGCTGCTGGCCGGGGACGAGCTGGTCGACCGCATCGTTCCCGATCTGGTGCTCATGGGCATCGCCGTGGCGGCGCGCCACGCCGGCGAGGAAGACGAAGCGGACGAAGAGGCCGTGTGATGTCCGACCCGCCCATCCGCGCGCGGTGGCTGACGCCGCCCGGGACGGCGGCGTTGGGGCTTCTGCAGCTGGAGGGGGACGACCTCTCGGGACTTCTCGGCACCGAGCCGCCGGAACCTGGCCAGATCAGGCTTCGCACGATCGCGGGCCTGGATGCCTGCGTGCTGGCCCGCACCGACGCACGCACGCTGCTGGTCACGCCTCACGGAGGGCCACGCATTCGCCAGCGGCTCACGGCGTGGCTCCTGACTCGCGGGGCCTGCTTCGAGAGTCAGGCATCGCCCTGGGCCATCGCCACCGAGGACCCGGTCATGCGGCGGGTGCTCGAGACGCTTCCTCGCGCCGCCAGCCCGGACGCGCTCCCCCTGCTGCTCGCACAGCCCGGACGATGGGCTCGCCACGGTCCACCCGGACCCGCCGATGCGGAGCGATCGCGTCGTCTGCGGCGGCTGGTCGATCCTGCCCTGGTGGCGCTGGTGGGACCGCCCAACGCCGGCAAGAGTTCGCTTCTGAACGCGCTGGCCGGACGTGCCGCGGCCCTGGCCTCGCCCGAGGCCGGCACCACGCGCGATCATGTCACCGTGAGCGTCTCGCTGGCAGGACTGACGTGCACGGTGCTGGATGCACCGGGACTCCGCCCTGCCGCCGAGGCGCTGGAGGCCCAGGCGATCGCCAGGGCCCTCGCGCGGGTGGATCAGGCGGATCTGGTGCTGCTGCTCGCCGCCCCCGGGCAGGCGTTCACCGGGACCACGCTTCCCTGCATCCGCGTGCGAACCATGACCGACCGGCCCGAGGCCGATCCGGAGGGCACGCAGCTTCGAGTCTGCGCGCTCACGGGTCACGGCCTGGGCGAACTGGCCCGAGCGGTGCGTGAACGCCTGGTTCCCGCGTCGGATCTGGCCAGCGACCGTCCCTTCGAATTTCGCTGAGCCCGGGGCCGAAACCCCTACAGCCCCATGCAGGCGTAGCCGCTGTCCACGTACAGCACCTCGCCGGTCACGCCGTTGGACATGGGCGAGAGCAGGAACGCGGCGGCCTCGCCGACATCCTCGGTGGTGATGTTGCGCCGCAGCGGCGCCTTCTTCTCCACCCAGTCCAGGATCTGCCCGAAGCCGCCCACCGCCATGGCGCTGAGCGTGCGCATGGGACCTGCGCTGATCACGTTGCAGCGGATGTTCTTCGGCCCCAGCTCCATGGCGAGGTAGCGGTTCGTGGCCTCGAGCGCCGCCTTCGCCACGCCCATGACGTTGTAGCCGGGCACGGCCTTCTCGGCCCCGTAGTAGCTCAGCGCGATCATGCTGCCGCCGCGGGTCATGAGCGGCGCCGCCCGGTTGGCCATGGCGGCGAAGGTGTACGCGCTGATGTCCATGGCCTGGGTGAACACCTGGCGTGGGGTGGCGGTGAACATGCCTTCCTTCAGCCATTCCTTGTCGGCGAAGGCGATGCTGTGCACCAGGAAGTCGATGGTGCCGAACTCCTTGGCCACGCGGGCGAAGGTCGCATCAAGTTGCTCGTCGCTTCCGGCGTCCAGCGGCTGCAGCCACGGGTCGGTGACACCGCAGGATTCCAGAGCGTTGCGCACGCGGCGCTCGTTCTTCTCGCCGGGCAGGTGCGTGAAGATGCACTGACCACCGTGCTTGAGGAC
>CAIOTP010000036.1 GCA_903861235.1 uncultured bacterium
CAGGGCGACATCCTGGTCACGCTCGACGCGGACCTGCAGAATCCGCCCGAGGAGATCGGTCGCCTGGTCGAGAAGGTCGAGGAAGGCTTCGACGTGGTCGGCAGCGTGCGCCAGGACCGTCAGGACGCCGCCTTCCGCAGGATCTTCAGCGGCATGGTGAACCTGATGGTGCGGCGCAGCACCGGCGTGATCCTGCACGACTACGGCTGCATGCTGCGGGCCTACCGCAGGCGCGTGGTCGACGCCATGCTGGCCTGCCGCGAGCGGAGCACCTTCATTCCGGTGCTGGCCAACCTTTTCGCCAGGCGGGTGACCGAGATCCCGGTGGAGCACGCCGAGCGTGCCGCGGGCACCAGCAAGTACAGCTTCCTGAAGCTCATCAACCTGCAGTTCGACCTGCTCACCTGCATGACCGCCGGTCCGCTCCGCCTGCTGAGCTGGGTGGGCGCCGGCATCTCGGCGCTCAGCGTGCTCTTCGGCGCCATGCTGCTGGTCCTGCGGTTCGCCTACGGCGCCGAATGGGCCGGACAGGGCGTGTTCACGCTGTTCGCCGTGCTCTTCTTCTTCGTGGGCGCCCAGTTCGTGGCTCTGGGCCTGCTGGGCGAATACATCGGCCGGATCCACGGCGATGTGCGCGAGCGCCCCCGCTACATCCTGGAGCGCGTGGTGGGCGAGACCCTGGGCGAGAAGGCCCACGCCACCGCGCCGACCAACCGATCCTGAGGAACCCCGCCATGCGCACCATCGTCTTCGCCTACCACGAGATCGGCGCCGCGGCGCTGCGAGCCACCCTCCGCAACGGCCTGGAGGTGGTCGCCGTGTTCACCCACCGCGACGACCCCGCCGAGGGCGGCTGGTACACCAGCGTGGCACGCATGGCCGCGGAGCACGGCATTCCGGTGCACGCGCCGGACAAGCTGGATCACCCGATCTGGGTGGACCGGATCAAGGCGATGAAGCCCGAGCTGCTGCTGAGCTTCCACTACCGGAACATCATCCCCAAGTCGGTGCGGAGCCTGTTTCCCGCGGGCTGCCTGAACCTGCACAGCAGCCTGCTGCCCAGGCACCGCGGCCGATGCCCCATCAACTGGGTGCTGGTGCTCGGCGAGAAGGAGACCGGCGTCACCCTGCACCACATGGGCGACAAGGTCGACACCGGCGACATCGTGGCCCAGAGACGCGTGGGCATTCCAGCCGACGCGGACGCCCTCTCGCTCACCCACCTGATGGCCCGCGAGAGCGAGGCGATCCTGGACGAGGCGTTGCCGCTCGTGAAGACGGGCAAGGCCCCTCGCACGCCGCAGGACGAGAGCAAGGCCACCGTGAACGGCCGACGCGGACCCGACGACGGCCAGATCGACTGGACCAAGCCCGCCGACGCGGTGCACAACCTGGTCCGCGCCGTGACCCACCCCTGGCCCGGCGCCTTCACCTTCGCCGGGGCCCGGAAGCTCTTCGTCTGGAAGAGTCGCGTGGTGGCCGGCTCGGGCAGCCCCGGAGAGGTGCTCTCCACCACTCCGCTCACCGTGGCGTGCGGCAGCGGCGCGATCGAGGTGGTGCAGGGCCAGTCCGCCGAGGGCCTGTGGGCCGGCGGCGAGCAGGTCGCTCGCGAGATGAACATCGTGCCCCGCATGCGGCTGGGCAAGGGCGGCGCATCGTCCAGGGCCGCCCGCCCCACGCGCGTGCTGATCCTGGGCGTGAACGGCTTCATCGGCAGCCACCTGAGCGAGCGGATCCTCCAGCACGAGGGGTGGGAGGTCTTCGGCATGGACCTCAACTCCGACAACCTGGGAGCGCTGGTGGAGCACCCCCGCTTCCACTTCGTGGAGGGCGACATCAGCATCAACCGCGAATGGGTCGAGTACCACGTGCGCAAGTGCGACATCGTGCTGCCGCTGGTGGCCATCGCCACACCCATCGAGTACGTGCGGAACCCGCTGCGGGTGTTCGAGCTGGACTTCGAGGAGAACCTGCGGATCGTGCGCGACTGCGTGCGCTTCAACAAGCGCATCGTCTTCCCCAGCACGAGCGAGGTGTACGGCATGTGCACCGACGGGGAGTTCGACGAGGAGACCAGCCCGCTCATCACCGGTCCCATCCACCGGCAGCGATGGATCTACAGCACCAGCAAGCAGCTGCTCGACCGCGTGATCTGGGCCTACGGCGCCCAGCGCGGCCTGAAGTTCAGCCTCTTCCGCCCCTTCAACTGGATCGGTCCCCGCCTGGACACGCTGGACTCGGCCCGCATCGGCAGCAGCCGCGCCATCACGCAGCTCATCCTGAACCTGGTGGAGGGCACGCCGATCCTGCTGGTCGACGGCGGCCGCCAGAAGCGCTGCTTCACGGACGTGGACGAGGGCATCGAGTGCCTCTACCGCATCGTGGCGAACGAGGGGGGCGCGTGCGACGGCCGCATCTTCAACATCGGCAACCCCGAGAACGAGGCGAGCATCCGCGAGCTCGC
>CAIOTP010000037.1 GCA_903861235.1 uncultured bacterium
ACCGTCTGCTGCATGCCCAACACGCAGCCGGCGCTGGACCTGGCCAGCCTGGTGGATTTCGTGCGACTGAAGGCGAACGAGGCTCGGCTGGCCCGGGTGTTCGTGGTCGGCGCCGCCACCGTGGGACGCGCGGGCGAGCGTCTGGCGCCCATGGGCGCCATGGCCAAGGCCGGCGCGGTGGCGTTCAGCGACGACGGGGACGGCGTGGCGAACCCCGCGGTGATGCGGCGGGTGCTGGCGACCTGCCGCTCGATCGAGCGGCCCTTCCTGCAGCACTGCCAGGATCCCCTGCTGACGCAGGACGCCGTGATGAACGACGGGATCGTGTCGGCACGGCTGGGACTGAAGGGCTGGCCCGCGGTCGCCGAGGAACTCATGTTCGAGCGCGACGTGCGCCTGAACCGGTCGGTCGGCTGCCGCTACCACGCGCAGCATCTCTCGAGCGGCGGAAGCGTGGAGATCCTGCGACGGGCCCGCGCCGACGGCCAGCCCGTGAGCGGCGAGGCGAGCCCCCACCATCTGCTGCTGACCGACGCCGCCTGCGAGGGCTGGAACACCGTGGCCAAGGTCAACCCGCCGCTGCGCGGCACCGCCGACATGGAGGCGCTCCGCCAGGCTGTGGCGGACGGCACCATCGAGGTGCTCGCCACGGATCACGCGCCGCACACGGCCAGCGAGAAGGGTCGCGACTTCGAGCACGCGCCCTTCGGATGCGTCGGGCTCGAGAGCGCCGTCGCCATGTACGGTCTGGCCCTGGTGAAGACCGGCCTGATGGACTGGACCTCGGTGATCGAGCGGATGACCGTGGGGCCCGCCCGTCTGCTCGGGCTGCTGGAGTGCGGTCTGGGCCGCCTCTTCGAGGGCGGGCCGGCGGACGTCACCGTGATCGACACGCAGGCGCAGCCGCGTGTGGAGTCGGCACGCTTCCGAAGCCAGAGCCGCAACTGTCCGTTCGAGGGCTGGACCGGACTGGGCCGGCCCACCTGCGTGGTGGCCGCTGGCCGCGCCTTCGATCTTCGTGACGACCGGTGGGCCGAGGCGCCGCGGGAGTGAGCGGCCAGACGGACGTGCATCGCATGGATCGCCTCACCGCCTGGATCGGGCGGCACGCGGTGGGCGTGATCCTGGCCACGGGGGTGCTTGCGGGACTGGCTGCGGCCTGGAGCTGGCGTCACCTGGGCCTGGACGCCGACACCGACTCGCTGATCGGCGAGAACCAGCCCTTCATGCGGGACTATCGCGCCTTCAAGCGGGACTTCGGCGACCTGGAGTTCCTGCTGCTCGTGGTGGATCCGAAGGGTCGCGACCAGGAGGCGGACGACGCCGTGCGAGAGCTGGTCCAGGGGCTCCGATCCGCCCCGGACCTTCCGGAGGTCACCGGGTGGATCGCACCCGAGGAGCAGTGGCGACTGACGGCGTGGGCCGCGACCGACGAGGCCCTGAGCGGACTGGCGATGACGGCCGGCGCGCTGCCGGAGATCGCCGCACGACCTGGCGCAGGTGGGCTGCTGGCGGCGTCGGCGGAGCGCCTGGAGCAGCTGGCCGATCGGGGTGGCGACATGCCGGACGATGCCCGGCGAAAGCTGGGAGCGGAGGCGTTGCTCCTGGCCCGCTGCGCCATGGGCGGACTGCCCGAAGCTCCGGAGAGCCTGGCCGTGCCTCGACCGGAACAGTGGCTGCTGGCCGAGGGCGGCCGCCTGCGGCTGGTGATGATCCGGCCCGCGAAGGACTACAGCTCGCTGGCGGTGGTGGAGCGGCCGCTCCGCGAGATTCGCCGCGTGATCGAACGGGTGCGGCGCGACCACCCTGCCGTGGAGATCGGACTGACCGGAAGGCCCGTGCTGCAGGCCGACGAGATGGCCTCGACGAACCGTGACATGCAGTGGGCGAGCAGTGCGGGCCTGGTGCTCTGCGCCCTGCTCTTCATGGCCGTCTTTCGCGGCGTGAAGCGGCCGCTGCTGGCGGTGACCGCCTTCGCGGCGGCGGCCTGCCTGACCAGCGGCGCCGCCACCCTGATGGTCGGTCGACTGAACCTGCTCAGCGTGGTGTTCATGCTGGTGCTGGTCGGCGTGGGTCTGGACTACGGCATCCACATGGTGGCCCGGTACCTGGAGGGTCTGCGGCACCTGGGGCCCGAGGCCAGCGTGCGTCACATGATGCGCAAGGCCGCTCCGAGCATGCTGGCCGGTGCCGCCACCAGTGCCGGAACCTTCCTGCTGGCGCTGCTGGTGCCCATGCAGGGGCTTCGTGAACTCGGCCTGATCAGCGGCGTGGGCCTGGTCCTCTGCGCGATCACCATGCTGCTGACGCTGCCGGCACTGCTGCTCCGGCTGGACCGGCACGCGGAACGGCGGCCGCTGGGACGCGGACTCTTCGAGGAGCCGCTGGACCGCCGCGAGGATCCGCTGGGAGGCCGCGTGGGCGTCCGGCACGGCCTGCTGCTGGCCGCCGCGCTGGCGGCCGCCGCATGGGGCGGATGGACCGCGTGGCGGCACGCCCGATTCGAGAGCAACCTGCTCCGGCTGCAGGCCGAGGGACTGGACAGCGTGGCGTGGCAGCGGCGGCTGCAGGCCGAGGGAGCCAACGCCACCTGGTTCGGCGCCAGCGTGACGGACGACCTTCAGGTGCTTGACGCTCGCACGAAGAGGGCGGCGGAGGAGCCGTTGATCGGCCGCGTCCGGAGCGTGCTCGACCTGGTCCCCGCCGAGAAGGACGCCCGACGCCGGCTGTGGCGACAGGAGATCGCCGGCGCCGCCCCCGTGGAAGCGCGTTCACGGCAGATCGCCACCCCCGAACTGGCCGCACGCGCGGCGAAGGCGATGGACCGACTGGCCGGACTGGCCTCCTTCGCCTCGGCGCCGGAGAAGGATGTGCGGTCGATCGAGGCCCTGACGAAGGGGCTGGGAACGCTGGCGACGGCGCTGCGCGAGCGACCGGACGAGGCGGTCCGCGCCGCGGAACAGGCGGCCGAACGGGCGGCGGCGGCGGCCACGGCGATGCGCGCCGGCGCTGCAGCCGACCTTCGCGGAGCCCTGCCGGACGCGGTGCGGGACACCTTCACGAGCGTGGCGGGTGGCTACGCGCTCATGATGCACCCCGCCGAGGACGTGTGGGAGGCGGACGCCATGGACCGCTTCGTGGAGGCCATGCGCCGCGTGGACCCTCGCGTCACGGGCGTGCCGATCACGGTGAGCGAATCCATGAAGCTGATGGAGCACTCCTTCGCCACCCAGGCGATGCTCGCCACCGGCCTGGTGGCGGCGCTGCTGCTGCTGGACCTGCGATCGGTGTCGCGCACGCTGCTGGTGCTGGCCAGCCTGGCCGTGGGCATGCTGGTCACGGTCGGCGTGCTGGCCTCGCTCGACATCGCCTTCAACCTGGCCAACTTCTTCGCCATCCCGGTCATGATCGGGCTCGCGGTCGACAGTTCGATCCATGTCACGCACCGAGCCGTGGATGGAGGACTGGTCTCCGGCTTCGGCAGCACGCGACGAGCGGTCGTGGTCACGGCACTCACCACCACGATCGGATTCGGCACGCTGCTGTGGGCCGAGCACCGGGGACTGCGGAGCCTGGGGCAGGTCATGGCGATCGCCAGCCTCTGCTGC
>CAIOTP010000038.1 GCA_903861235.1 uncultured bacterium
CCAGCACCGGCGTGAGCCTCCGAGCACCGGGCAGGCGGGAGCGCCGCCGAAGTCTGCGGTCGAGCGACCGCACGAACTCGGCGAACGATTCGTGCTCCATCTCCGGCGCGCCCACCAGCCAGCCGTGCACCCGATGCCACTCGCTCGGGGCCAGCGATCCGAGTGCGTCCAGGATGCCGTCCACGGCGGTCAGGTCGGCCTGTCGCGCACGGACCACCAGTTCCAGCATGCGAAGTTCGCGCATGGGCGCGGTGCCGTCCCGATCCAGCGTGCGGATGGCCTGCAGTTCGACGTCGAAGGCGGTGGTCTGACCCGCCAGCGCCGCACGCCGGGCCCGCTCCATGGCCGCTTCCAGCGTGAAGTCGCTCACGGCGACGGCTCCTTGGGCAGGGTGTCCTCCGCGCGCTTCAGTTCCTGCACCAGCGGCTTCATGCCGCCGGCCTGCGGCAGGTCCACGGCCAGCCTTCCCGCGAGCAGGCGTGACGCGGCAGTGATCGAGAGATCCCTTCGCGTGTCCTTGCCCGCGGCGTACCAGGTGCTGAAGGGCGTGGTGGGCCAGTCTCGCACCTCGTCCATGTTCCGCAGCACCGTCTTCCAATCCAGTTGCTGCTGCAGCGAGGGACGCGCCATCACCGCACCATGGATGGCCGAGGCTCCCACGCGCAGCTGAAAGCGTGCCGCCAGCAGTGCCGTGCACCTGACCACCCCTGCGGGAAGCGAGCCGGGTCCGGTGCTCAACTGCTCGCGCAGCGCCTCGGCCAGGCCCGGGCCGCCGCCTCGGGCATCGAAGGTGAAGATGCGGTCTGGCTTGTCGCGTTCCACCGCCTTGCGGGCGCGGATCGACAGGTCGTCGCAGCGTTCCTTCAACCGCTGGGCCAGCGCCATGGTGGACGCATCTGGCGGGGTGGAACCTGCGGTGGCGCCGGTGATGGTCTGCACCAGGTCCACGCATTCCCGGAGCACCTGCACTTCCTCGTCCCACGAGGTCGACTGGGGCGCAGGCGGCGGGATGCTGGCCGGAGGCGTGATGGGTGGGGTGGGTGCGGGCGCCGCGGGCGTGGGCGGCGCGGCGGCAGGTGTCGGCGGGGCAGGGTCGGTGGGCGGGGCTGTCGCGGGGTCCTGACCGAAGCCCGCACCAGCGGCGGCGTTGGAACCGAACCCCGGCCGATCGTCCTGACGGGCCGACGCCGTGGTGGACGGGGTCGCGGGTGGCGGGGTGGGCGGCATGGGGGCGGGTGGTGACGGCGGATCGACCGGGGCCGCGACCATGGCGGGCGAGGTCGGAACGGGCGCCGGCATGTCGGAAGGCGTTGGCTTCGGTGTCGGCACCTTCGACGCTCCGCCGAACCACACGATCGCCAGCAGCACCAGCCCGGCCAGCACCGCCACGCCGCCGCCGATCCACGCCATTCGTCGGGTGTCCAGGTTTCGATCCTCAGGCTGCAAGGTGGTCACCGGCAGCGGTCGGTGGGAACGGTGGCCGCCGAGCGCCTCGATCCGTTCAGGATGCCGCCACGCACCGGCGGTGGGCGCGGCGAAGGCGTTGCGTTGCCGCGACATCTCCCGAACGGTGGCCAGCGAGACGCCCGCCGGAATGCTCCACAGGCCCACGCCCCAGCCCAGCGAGACCGCCTCTTCTCGAGGCAGCAGCCGGGTCAGCCGAAGCACGGCCTCCTGAAAGCGAGGCTCGCCCGGCAGCATGGCGCACCGGCCCGAATCGCGAGCGGAGAGCAGTGCGTCGTAGGCGCGGCGGTCGGTCTCGCTGGCCGATGGCAGCAGGTCGTCCGAGGCGATCAGCGGCACCTGCACCTCGCGGCCCTCCGCGAAGGCCTGCCGATGCCAGAGTGCCTCGGAGGCCAGGATGGCCTGCAGGTCGAGCGTGGCCACCTGGGCCCAATGCTCCGGAGCCAGCACGATCGTCCGCCGTTCCACGGTCTGCCGGCCCGCCACATCCAGGCCCGCCTTGAAGAGCCGCGTGATCGCGTACCGGCCGCCGGGCAGCGGTCGTCCCGCGGCGCAGAGCGTGCCGTTCAGCCGATCGAACTCGTCGGCCCGCTGTGGGGAGCCGAACCCCATGGCGGCCAGCGCCGCGTCCTCGGCCTCGCCCAGGCCGGGCGAGCGGGCCAGCGTTCGATAGCCGTCCACGGAGCCGAAGAGGTGCGTGAGCGCCCGCATCAGCGCGAGGCCCTGACCACGACCCATGCAAGCACGCCCACCGCCACCACGCCCGCCACCAGGAGGATGTTGACCCACATCCAGAACCGGTCGCTGCTGCGCTCCTCCACGGCGGCCAGCCGCTCCTCGCGCTGCATCCGGTCCTGCATGGCCTGCGCGGCGGCGCGGCGCTGCTGCACCAGCTTCGATTCCAGCATGACCGCCAGGCAGTGCTCCAGCGGCCCGGTCAGGCCGCGCGGCGGACGATCCAGGTCCGGCACCACGCGACCCAGCGCGTCACGGCGGCTGCGGACGGCGCACACCCCGAAGACGCGGAGCCCCGGCACGGTCCGCATCAGGTTCGAGCAGAACTTGTGGGCGAAGCCGCGCAGCTTGCCGTGGTGCCGCAGCAGGTCGGCGTTCTCGTCGATCTTGGTCAGCACCAGCACGATGGGCACCTGGTCGCCACCGGGCAGGCTTCGCACGTAGCGCATGGCCTGCACCATGCCGAAGTCGTCGTCGGCCGCCTCGCCCACGCGCCCCGTGGCCAGGACCTTGGGATCCATGAGCAGCAGCACCGCCGCGGCGCGACGCACATGGTCCACCAGTTCGCGGGTGTCCTCGTTCTCCTCCTGCTCCACGAACGCCTTGCGGAAGACCTCGCCGGGATAGTCCAGGCTGACCATGGTCACCGACTGCCCGCGGTAGGTCACATGAAGGTCGAGCCAACGGTTGCCGCCGGTGGCTGCCGGCCACCGCCGATGCTCCTGCATCTCCTCCACGATCGAGAGCAGGTGCAGGTGGGTCTTGCCGTCGTGAGCCTCGATGCGGACCGCGCCGTCGCCCTTCCAGCACTGCTCGTAGAGACGGGAGAGGTAGATGGTCTTGCCGGCGCGGGTGCGGCCCAGAACGACCACGCGATCGCGCTGCGGGGCCGCGTCGAGCGACGCCGCCATGGGGTGCGGATCCGCCATGGCGGTGGAGCCTGCGTCGAGCATCTCGTCCACGCCCAGGTCGAGCGAGTCGTCGTCGGCCACAAGTCGTTCGCCGTCTGTGGCCGGATCCGGTGGTGGGGGAGGAGGCGCGGCCATGGGCACCGGCACGGTGCTGCCATGCCGCTATGCTGCCGAGTGTACCTGAGGCGATCCGCCTCCCGAGCGCATGACCCAGTCTCCCTGGAGCCAAGGCCCCGTCTCCCAAGCACCCTCGCCGACTTCGGCGCCCCGGACCGTTTCGGGCGTGGTGGTGGCCCTTGCGGTGATCGCAGGATCCGCCGTCTCCGGTGGTCTGGCGTGGTGGCTGCAGTCTTCGCGGGTGGAAGCCAAGGAGCAGGAACGGGCCGCCGCCGCCGCGGAAGTGGCCGGTCTTGCGGCCCGCGTGCAGACGGCGGAGGCCGCCGCAGCCACCGCCGCCCAGCGCGTCCAGCAGGCCGACGCCGCCACCGAGGCCGCCCGCAAGCAGGTGGCCGAGGGCTCCGCGCAACTGGACGCCGCCCGACGCGACGCGGCCGCGGCCCGCACTGAGCGGGACGAGTCCCGCTCGCAGTTCGCCGCGGCCAAGACGGAGCTCGACCGCCTTCGGGCCGCGGACCTGGATCCCGGTTCGCTGCCCTCCATGGATCTCACCAAGCTCTTCGCTGGAGCCAAGGCGCAGGTGCGCTCGCAGGTGGATGTGCAGGTGGTGGGTGCCGGCGTGAGCGACTTCGACCAGGCGGGGCTGCAGAAGACCCTCACGGCGGGACTGCTGGGCGCCGGTCTGAGCTCGGTCTCGCAGAGCCCCTTCAAGGTGGCGGTGTTCGTCTCGCTGGGCAAGGACCAGCCGCGGCGCACGCTGGGGGTGATGATGCTGCTCCTCCGCAACATGAAGGTGCCCGGCGAGTCGGGCAGCCGCGAAGTCGCCGTGTGGGGCCAGCAGCGCACCAGCCTGGTCACCGATGCCGAGGCCACGGGCCAGGCTCGAGGTCTCTTCGAGGAGCTCTCTCGCGAGCTGGCTGCCGCCGTGCTGGTGCCGGCACCGGCCACGAGCGCCGCTCCCTCCACGCCGCCGCCAGCGGCACCGCCGGCGAATGTCAAGCCCTGATCGAACCCGGCGCCTGGCCGCGGGCATGGCGGTGCTGGTGGCGGCGCTGGGCTACTTCGTGGACATCTTCGATCTGCTTCTCTTCGCGCTGCTGAGGAAGGCCAGCCTGCGCGAGGTGCTGCAGGTCCAGCTGGCCGGCGAGCCGGCCGAGCGGCACGACACCATCCTGCGGGACTGGGGAGTGTGGCTGGACAACACCCTGCAGATGACCGGGCTCATGGTGGGAGGCATCCTGTGGGGCGTGCTGGGCGACCGACTCGGCAGGCTCTCCGTGCTCTTCGGAAGCATCCTCATGTATTCGCTGGCCAATCTGCTCAACGCCATGGTGGCGGACGTGGACCCTGCCGGGCCTCTGGGTTGGCTGGGCGCGATCGGCCTGGGCACGGCCATCCGGCAGTACGAGGTGCTTCGGTTCCTGGCTGGCGTGGGACTGGCGGGGGAGCTGGGCGCCGGCATCACGCTGGTGGCGGAGTTGACCAGCCGCGAGCGGAGAGGTCTGGCCACCACCATCGTGGCCACCGTGGGCATTCTGGGCGCGGTGGCGGCGTACTTCGTCACGCAGGCGGTCTCGTGGCGCGTGGCCTTCGCCGTGGGAGGCGTGCTGGGGCTGGCGTTGCTGGCGCTCCGCGTGGGCGTGGTGGAGAGCGGCATGTGGGGCCACATCCGCACGCACCGCAACCGCGGAGCGATCTGGATGCTGGTCTGGCCGCCGGCCCGCATGCGGCGATACCTGTGCGTGGTGCTCATGGCGGTGCCGATCTGGTTCGGCGTGGGCACGCTGGTCAAGTACGGCGACGTGATCGGCGCCAGCCTGGGCCTGCCCGCGGATCAGAAGCCCGATCCGGGGCGATCCGTCATGTGGTGCTACGTGGGCCTGGCCATGGGCGACCTGGCCAGCGGATTGCTGAGCCAGTGGTTGCGAAGCCGCCGCAAGGCGGTGTTGGCGTTCCATCTGATCACCGTGGCGGGCATGGCGACCTATTTCACGCTGGGCGGCCGATCACAGGCGGCCTTCTACGCCGCCTGCTGGGCCATCGGCCTGGGCTGCGGCTACTGGGCGGTGTTCGCCACCACGGCGGCCGAGCAGTTCGGCACGAACGTGCGGGCCACGGCGGCCACCACGGCGCCGAACCTGGTCCGGTGGAGCGCCGCAGCCACGGCGGCACTGTGGCTCTGGATCGAGCGGGGTCTGGGCGGCCAGCCGGGTGCGGCCTGGCAGGCGGCCGTGATCGCGGCGGTGGTGGTCATGGCGGTGGCCATGCTGGGTCTGCTCGGTGTCCGCGAGACCTACGGGATCGATCTGGACTACGAGGAGAAGTAGGTTCCGCCCCGCGTGTTGGGGACGAATCGCGGGCACTTCCTTGTTTGTTTGCACGGAATTGGTTTTGACTTGAAGGGGTCGTCGGGTACTTTGGGGCAACCTCTCGGCACTGGGCCGGGTGTCTTTGGTGGATGCGCCCGCCTGCGGGGCCGGATTTCCGAGGATCTGGATCATGAAGAAGAGCGTTCTCTCCGGCGTGGTTGTCTGCTCGCTGCTGGTGGTGTCCTCTTCGCTGGCCATGGCCGGCGGCAGCCGAGGTGGCATGGTGTCGGCGACAGGTCGGAACCGTGGTCCACAGGGCATCTCCCAGGTGGCGGGTCTGGCGGCGGAGTCGGACGCGCAGCAGCTTGCCCCGGGCGGTCGCGTGGGCAAGCGTGGCAGCAAGGGCACGCTCCCGGGTGGTGGTGGCGAGACCTTGCCGCCGCCCCCGACGGGATCGGATGCGGACTTCAGCGGACTCTCGCAGGGCCAGGAGGTGGGCAACGCCTACGCGTCCGCGGGCCTGATCTTCACGGGGGCCACGGCCTTGCAGCGTTACAACGGCTCGGGCAATCCCAACGCCGGCATCGTGTACAGCCCTCAGGGCCGGATGGTGATCGGCTTCGAGACGCTCACGGCACGCGCGGTGCGTTTCCACTATGTGTCCAGCGTGGCGCTCACGCTGACCTCGCACGCCTCGGCCAACGGCACGGGTGCGGCGTTGAGCACGCGGACGCTGGCGGCCACGGTGGGCGGATCACCGTTCTCCAACTGGGCGCAGATCGAGGAGCAGCTGCCGGCGGGAGTGAAGTCGGTGGTGCTGACAGGCACGGGGGACCGCTGGGGTCTGGACGCGTTTGGCGTGGCCACGGGCTGCCCGGCGCCGGCCTCTGCGTCGGACGATTGCAATGGCAACGGCCAGAGCGACGCGTGCGAGATTGCGCGTGGGCTGGTGCAGGATTGCAACGGCAATGGCAAGCCGGATGCGTGTGATCTCTCCGGGATCCCGCCTGTGCCCGGCGCGGTTCAGTGGCGTGTCGAGGATGGCGGGAATGGGCATTGGTATGCGGGGATTCGAACTTCGCAATCCATTCTGTGGTCCGCTGCTCGGCAGGCTGCCCTGGACTCTGGCGGCTATCTAGCAACGATTACTTCCGGAGGGGAGAATTCGTTTGTGCAGGTACTTGTGCGTTCACTTGGTGATAACACCTTCATTGGGGGCTATCAGGTGAGTCCCGGCGCCCCGGCGAATGTCGGGTGGACTTGGGTCTCCGGAGAGCCATGGGCGTACAGCAATTGGGCGTCCGGGGAGCCAAATGACCAAGGGTCGCCGACCGAGTGGGTTCTTGAGATGTATCCATCGGGGCTCTGGAACGACGTCCCCGATGCGGGTAGCGGTTACTCCCAGTTCTCCTATGTGGTCGAATGGGATCAGTCACCGGAACCCGACTGCAACGCCAACGGCATTCCTGACGAGTGCGATCCCAACCCGGTCCTGGCGTTGACCAGCAACGCCAGCGCCTGCAACACCGTGAACTCCACGGTCACGGTCGAGGCTCGCCTCTCGGGTGCCTCGCAGCCGGTGGTGGCG
>CAIOTP010000039.1 GCA_903861235.1 uncultured bacterium
ATGTAGGCCCGTCCCTCTCAGCGTCGCTTCTCGGCCAGGCGTGCGGGCGCCGGCACGCGCACCCGCGTGACCAGCCCCACCTTCTCCAGGGCCACGATCACCAGCCAGCTCAGGTCCAGTTGCCACCAGTGCAGTCCATGGCGGGCGCTGGTCGGAAAGGCGTGGTGGTTGTTGTGCCAACCTTCGCCGAGTCCCAGGACGCCCATGATGGCGTTGTTCCGGCTCTCGTCGCCGCTGTGATAGGCCCGCGTGCCCCACACGTGGCAGACGCTGTTGATGCTCCAGGTCACGTGGTGCAGCAGCGCGATCCGCGTCAGGCCGCCCCACAGGAACCCCAGCAGCGCGCCGCGGGGGCCGTCCACCAGCCAGCCCAGCAGCGCGGGCACGGCCAGGCCCATCGTGACCCACAGCGGGAACAGCGCACTCAGGCGACGCAGCAGGGGATCGCCCGCCAGGTCCGGCGCATAGCGCGCCACATCCACGCCATGGTCTCGAAGCAGCCAGCCCACGTGGGCGTGCGCGAAGGCGCGCACGCGCTGCATCCACGAGGCGTCCTCGGGCACCGATGCGTGCGGTGAATGCGGATCCTGCTCGCGGTCGGAGTGCTGATGGTGCTTGCGATGGGTGGCCACCCACCAGAGCAGCGGACCTTCGGCGGCGGTGCCGGCCATCACGCCCAGCACGGCCTGCATGGTCCGCGAGGTCTCGAAGCTTCGGTGCGTGAACAGGCGGTGATAGCCCAGCGTCACGCCGAACCCGCTCACCAGGTACATGAGCGCCACGATGCCCAGGTACCACCAGTCGAAGGCGCGGCCCCAGGCCAGCCACACGCCTCCGGCCAGGGCCAGGAAGGGCAGGATGACCGCGGCCAGCACCGCGATGCGGGTCGTCAGGCTCGCCACCTCGTGCGGCTGCGAGCTTTCGTCATGCATGGGAATGGTGGACATGCCTCTCCTGCGGGCGTCGCCCGCTTCGCTCGTCACCAGGGCACGAGCGGTGGCCTACGGGCCAGCGAAGCGTGTCAGGTCGCGAGACTCTAGCACTCCAAGGCGGGCCGCGTGGGGGAAATCCCCGTGCCCGGCGTGGAATTCGGCCGCTCGGGACTGGTTGGTGTCCTTCGCTGCGTCCTGTCGTGCTCGCTGCGGGCCATGCCGGGGGCCGAGCGGTCGCTGCCGATGCTCGGCCCATCCCCGCAAGCGCGTCCCTGTTCACATCCGCTCGATCCGCTCCGCCACATCCCGCGCCTCGAGCGCCGCGGTCAATTCCTCCACCTCGCCCGCCAGCAGCTTCTGCAGGTTGAACGAACGCTCCACACGGTGGTCCACGGCCACGTTCTCCTTCCAGCGGTAGGTGCGGATCTTCTCCGCGCGCTCGCCGCCCCCGATCATGCTGCGGCGTTGCTCGCCGCGCTTGGCGGCCGCCTCGGCCAGCCGCCTGTCGTGCACGCGGGCGCGGAGCAGTCGCCACGCCTTCTCGCGGTTCTGCAGCTGGCTGCGGGTCTCCTGCATGCGCACCTCGATGCCGGTGGGCTCGTGGATCAGGTGCACCGCCGTGGCCACCTTGTTCACGTTCTGCCCGCCGGGGCCCTGGGCGGTGGTCAGGATCTCGCGCACCTCGGCGGG
>CAIOTP010000040.1 GCA_903861235.1 uncultured bacterium
GCCCTCCTCGGCCGCGCAGCACGCCCGCGAGCGCGAGCGCGTCTTCGACGAGGTCTACGGCCTCAGCTGGGCGCAGCAGCAGAAGAACAAGGACATCCCCGAGGGCGGCGCCAAGTGCGCCATCCTGCTGGAGCCGGAGTCGGATCCGACGCGTTGCGTGAAGAGCTTCGTGGACAGCCTGCTCGACCTGATCACCACCGAGCCGGGCACCAGGCGATGGATCGTGGACCGCCTGGGTCGCCAGGAGTTCATCTACCTGGGGCCCGACGAGAACATCACCCCCGAGCACATCGAGTGGATCGTGGCCCGCGCCCGGCGCCGCCACTACCCCCTGCCCACCGCCTTCATGAGCAGCAAGCCTGGCGCCGGCATCAACCACAAGGTGTACGGCGTGACCAGCGAGGGTGTGAACGTGTTCCTGGAGGTCGCGCTCAAGGCGGTCGGCATCGATCCGCGGCGGCAGCCCTTCACGGTGAAGATCACGGGTGGACCGGACGGCGACGTGGCCGGCAACATGATCCGGATCCTGAACCGCGACTACGGCGCCAACGCGCGCATCGTGGGCATCGCCGACGGCAGCGGCGTGGGCGAGGACCCGGACGGCCTGCAGCATGCCGAGCTGCTGCGGCTCTTCCAGGAGGGCCTGCCCATCGCCAGCTTCGACCGCTCCAAGCTGGGGCCCCGCGGCCGCGTGGTGGGCGTGGACGAGCCGGACGGTGCGCGGCTGCGCAACACCCTGCACAACCGCCTGGTCACCGACGCCTTCGTGCCGGGCGGCGGGCGTCCCGCGACCATCGACGACCGCAACTGGCAGGAGTTCCTGGGCTCCGACGGGGTGCCTTCGAGTCGCGTGATCGCCGAGGGCGCGAACCTGTTCCTGACCCCCGAGGCGCGGCGACAGCTCGGTGCCCGCGGGGTGACGATCATCAAGGACAGCACCGCCAACAAGTGCGGCGTGATCTGCAGCAGCTACGAGATCCAGGCGTGCATGCTGCTGAGCGACGAGGACTTCCTGAAGATCAAGGCCCCCTACGTGGACGAAGTGCTGGCCAAGCTGCGTGAGTTCGCCCGGGCCGAGGCCGAGCTGCTCATGGCCGAAGGACGCCGGCATCCGACCGTGCCGCTTCCGGAGATCAGCGGCCGCATCTCGAAGGCCATCAACACCACCGCCGACACCATCCACGAGAGCATGCAGCGATGGAGCGAGGCGGACCGCCTGCTGGCCCGCACGCTCGTGCTGGAGCATCTGCCGGCCACCCTGGTGCGCACCGTGGGCGAGCGGCTCTGGAAGGACCTGCCCGGACCCTACGTGGAATGGCTGATCAGCAAGCGGCTGGCGAGCACCATCGTCTACCGCGAAGGCGTGGACTTCCTCAGCGGCATGGAGCCCGCGGCGGCCGCCTCCACCTCGCTGCGGTACCTGCAGCGGGAGCAGGAGACCCGTCGACTGGTCGACCAGCTGCGATCGGGCGGGCTGAAGGAGTCGGACCGCGAGGCCGTGGCCAGGCTGCTGGAACGAAGCGGCACGCGCGGCGCCCTCCTGGACGGCTGACGCTCAGCGGTGCCTGCGGCGCGCCTCGTGCGTGGCGGCCAAGGCGTCCCACGACCCGTCGAAGGCCCACGCGTAGTTCCTCCATCGCCCGATGCTGCCCGCGTTGATCGGGTTGCGGACCTGCTCGTGACTGAGCGTGAGGACCGACCGCCGATTCGACTCAGGGCGGAGCACCGCGTCCACCAGGGGGAGCCCCAGACGCTTCATGCAGCGTGCCGCATGTCCCGCCGGGTCGGCGACCAGATCCTCGTAGACGATCGCTTCGTGGGCGAGCCCGAGAAGATCGAGGGCCTCGGGCAGGATGGATCGCTCCGCCTCGATCATGCGGCGGATGCTCGTCAGGTCTCGGGTCCATCCGTTGGAATCCGGGTGGAAGTTGGAGAGGAAGAGGCTCACCGCCATGTCGCGTGGATCGCGGGCCACATGGAAGCAGACCGTGCCTGGCAGCACCATGGCGATCGCCGGAAGCCAGCGCCAGGCGAAGAGCGTCTTGTCGAAGGTCCACTTGGCCCCCTGCCGGCGATGCATGGTGGCACCGGACAGGTAGCGCCGCTGCATCGCGAGCGCCTGTTCCTGAGGCAGCGAGCTCAGCTCCCATGGCCAGAGTCCCGTGGCGAGCACACTCTCGCCCAGATCCTTGACGCCTTCGTACTCGCCGATGCCGCAGATCTGAGGATGCGCATCGAACATCTGCTCCAGCAGGGTGGTGCCGCTCCGGGGCATGGCCACCACCGTGGCGACGCCCTCCACGGGTGGCGCGACCGGACGGAACCGTGAGCGGCCCTGTCGAAGCGCGCGGGCCTGCTCCTGCACCTGACCCACGATCGCGCCCGTGTCGAACGGCGGCGTGGTGGCCGCGTGAACCTCCTGCGCCAGCGACCAGGCTTCCCGGTGGCGACCCGCACGGTCCAGCAGCTTCACCGCCTCGAAACCGCTGACCCGGCGGGTGGCCGGTGCGGTGTCGGACCTGGCCGTGGCCACCAGCTCTCGGATGGCCTCGTCAGGGTCACGTCTCGCGAGGAATCGGGAGCGGTAGAAGGCCGTCCGGGGGTCCTGCTGCCATGGGCCCGGCGTGTCGAGCAATCGCTCGAGCTCCTGATCTTCACCGGATCGGTGGAGCGTCTCCGCCAGCGCGATCGCGACCTCCAGGGCATGAGGCGGTCGATCCGCAAGAAGAGCCCGAAGCACACTTGCCGATTCCTGCATGCGGCCCACCCGGTACAGCGCGACGCCTCGGACGATCCGAACCCACGGGTCGTCCGGGGCCAGCCTCTCCGCGGCCCGACTGTCGATCTCGGCGTCCGCCCACCGCCCCAGTCCCAGGTTGCTCCGGGCTCGAGCGAGCCATGCCTGGACGTCGCCCTTGCGTCTCGCGATCAGTCGATCGGCCAGCTCCAGCGCAGGCAGATGGCGCTCCGCCCGGATCAGGGCCAAGAGCTCCTCATGGAGTCGCGAGGGAACGGTCACCGCCAGACTTTATCCGGTGCCCGCTCAGGCCCACCAGGGCTTCGTCGCCGGCTGCTCGATCAGGCAGCCCTGCAGGAACTCCACGGAACGCTCGAAACCCTCCTGCGCGCTCATGAGGCCGTCCTCGTGCTCGATGCTCAGCACATGGTCGTAGCCCTGCCGCCGAAGCATGGACACGAAGGGCCGCCAGAAGTCGCTCCCATGACCCCAGCCACAGGCGCGGAAGCTCCAGCTGCGCTCGCGAAGCCGGCCGTAGTGCCGGGTGTCCAGATAGCCGTTCCGCGGCCCCTCGTGCGGGTCCAGTTCGGTGTCCTTGGCGTGCACATGGAAGAGCAGGCCCGCCTGACCGATGTCGCGTGCCGCCAGCACCGGATCGATGCCCTGCCAGAAGAGGTGCGAGGGATCCAGGTTGGCGCCCAGCCGGTTCCGGCCCTTCACGCCCGAGGCCTTCATGGCGCGCTCGCTCAGCCGAAGCAGCGTGTCCGTGTTGTAGACACAGAAGCCCGGGTGCGGCTCCCAGGCGGAACGCACGCCGTGCCTGGCCAAGGTGCGCGTGGCCCGACTCCAGTAGGGCACGAGCACGCGCTCCCACTGGTATTCGAGCACCTTCAGGAAGTCGGCCGGCCACGGACAGGTGACCCAGTTGGGCTGGGTGTCACGCGGCGATCCGCCTGGACAGCCGCTGAAGGTGATCACGATGTCGGTGCCCAGCTTGGGAGCCAGCGCCACGGCCGTCTCCCATGCCGCGTGATGCGCGCGGGCGATCTTCCGGTCCGGATGCACGGGGTTGCCGTGCACGGCCAGCGCGCTCAGCTCCAGCCCATGGTCCGCCAGCACGCCTCGGATGCGGGACTGCTCGGCCCTGCTGGCGAGCACGCGCTCAGGATCGAAGAAGGGCCGGCCCGGATAGGCGCCCACCGGAAGCTCGATCGCCTGCAACCCGTGTTCCGCACAGGTCAGGCAGGCCTGCTCAAGGGTGCGACCTGCGAACAACGCGCTCATGACGCCAAGCTTCATGCGTGTCCTCCTGGGAGAGCGGACGCTATCCGATGCCCGGACCCGCGTCCGGGGCCGGTGGCGGCGACGACCATCCGGAGGCACAATCCCCGGATGCGCTTCCTGCTGGCGGTCCTGTTCCTGGCTCCCCTGGTCGCGGCCATCGACCCCCCGCCCGCCAACCCCGCGAGCAGCACGGTCGCACCGCCCCCGCCGGCGGAACAGCGACCTCGCCGGGTCTGGGTGGTGCTCGACTTCTACAAGGAGTTCGGTGGCACCGTGGTTCGGGAGGACGAGGCCACGCTGGTCATCCGCACGCCGGGCGGCGACGAGCGATCGGTGGACCGGAGCACGGTGATCAGCGCCATTCCTCTGCTCGACGATCCTGCCGGCACCCCGGTCATCGTCCGGTACCGCGACGACCGCCGCGTCCGGGCCCTGCTGGTGGAGGATGGACTGGATGGCGCCACGGTCGACCTTCGTGGCATGCGGACCGTGATACCCCGCTCGGAGATCTGGGGACTGGAGCGTGAGGTTCCCTTCGAGGTGCTTCTGGCCCGATACCGCAAGGCCATGCCTGCGGACGCCTGGTCACAGCGGATCGCGCTGGCCCGCTGGGCCATGGATCAGGACCACCCCGAGGTCGCGGTGGAGGAACTCCGGGAGGTGGTCAAGCACCAGGAATCCGACGAGGTGCGCAAGCTGCTCAAGCTGGCGGAGATCGCGGCTCGAAACCGGAAGTCGCAAGCCACCCCGCCTGAGACGACGAGCCCGCGACCTGCAGCTCCCGCACCCACCGAGGAACCGGAGCGCCCTCGCCTGCAGGAATCCGACGTGAACCTGATCCGTGTGATGGAGGTGAACCTCACGCGCCCCCCCCGCATGGAAGCCCAGCCCGAGCTTGCGGCGGATCTGGTGGCTCGGTTCGGCCCCGAGCAGCGGCTTCCCGCCGATGGCGACACCGTGGAGAAGCTCTCCTCGTGGCCCGCCTCCCGACTGCTGACGCTGCTGTTCCAGCTGAAGGCCCGCGATCTGTACGGACGCATCCGGGTGGCGGAGGATCCCGAGCACCTGCGCGTGTACCGCAAGCAGGTGCATGACGCCTGGCTGGTGCCCAACTGCGCCACCAGTCGCTGCCACGGCGGCGAACAGGCCGGTGCGCTCCGCCTGGTCCGTGACCAGCCCCGCGACGCTCGGACCAGCTACACGAACCTGGTCCAACTGCTTCGCTTCCGCACGACCGCCGGCGAGTCGCTGCTGGACTTCGACAACCCCTCCGCATCCCCGCTGCTGGACATGGGACGGCCCCGCGAGTCGGCCCGCCGACCACACCCGGCCGTCGCCGGCTGGAAGCCTTCCATCCGCAGCGGCCGGGGCGAACCCGAGACGAGCGTGGTGGCCTGGCTTCGGGGCATGCACCGCCCCAGGCCCGAGTATCCGGTCACCCTGGAGGCGCCGGCGGCCGCCGCCGCGGCACCGGCCGGCACCGAAGAACGGTAGTAGACTGGCCTCTCCCATGACGGTCCTCGCCCTGCGTCTCCTCCCGATCGCCACCCTGCTGCTGATCTGCGGCTGTGGTGCACAGGATCCGGTCAAGGCCGCCGATCGCAAGCTGGACGAGACCATCGCCAGGGCTCAGAAGGCCATCGCCGAAGTCTCCGCCACGGATGCTGCAAGCCGTGCCGCCTCCGCGCAGGCCCTTCGAGGCGCCGCGCAGGCGGCCCAGCCTCCTGCCGGAGCCCTGCAGGGTCAGAAGGTGGCGTTCGCGCTGGTGAAGGCAGGCCTGGTCCGCGAGGCGGTTCGACTGGATGTGATGCAGGCGGACCGGATCGAGGTGGCACAGGCCGTGCGAAGCCTCTCCGTCCGTCGGAACGTGGACATGGCCAAGTTCCTGCAGGCGATGGCCGCCGGGCTGGATGCAGGTGGGCAGGAGTCCGAGGAACTCGCCGCCCGACGCCAGGCTTCCACCGAGGAGCGATCACGGCTGCAGGCGGGCCTGGACGCGGATCAGGAGGCGCTCGCGGCACTCCAGGAAGGCGTGACCGCCGCCGAAGCCGCGGGACTGGCCAAGGAGCAGGAGGCCGACGAACTGCGCCGAAAGGCCGACGCCTCGCCGACCAGCAGCCGCGACGCCATGCTCAAGCAGGTCGACGCGGTGCGTCGCGAGTCGATCCGCGCCCGGACCGAGGCGGCCGCCAAGGGCATCGAGGCCGCGTCCCTGCAGCAACGGGTCGGACAGGGCAAGGCTCTGGTGGCCAGCCTGGAGGCGGAACTCGAGCGGCTGGATCAGATCGGCAAGGATCTCGCTTCCGTCCGCGAGGATCGAGGCGAAGCCTCTCGGAAGCTTCGCCAGGCGGCTTCACGGCTGATCGAGACCGCCACCGCCGACGCCAAGGCCATGATCAAGGCCTCGGCCGAGGAACTGAAGCCTCTCGACGAGGCGATCGCCGCGGATCTGGACCAGTGCGCGGGCCTGTACGCCCAGGCGTTC
The DNA here is from genome assembly GCA_903861235.1 of uncultured bacterium. Lineage (GTDB taxonomy): Bacteria > Planctomycetota > Phycisphaerae > Phycisphaerales > SM1A02 > SYAC01. Next base: position 6,507 of record CAIOTP010000040.1, read on the forward strand.
GCCCTGAACGACGACACGGCCAAGTCCGCACGCATGATGGCCATGTCCGTGCGGCTTTCGCTCCTGGCCCATGCCAGCCGCCGGGCCGCCCACGCGGCCGCCGAGGCTTCGGCGCTCGACGCCATCCAGGCCATCGCTTCGGACGGCGCCTGGGCCGCCGCCATGCGGGAGGCAGGAAGCCAACGAGATGCCTCGCTCGCTCGTGCGGACGAGGCGATCAAGGCGGTCCGCGAAGGGCTCGACGCCGGCAGCGACGCCATGCTCGCGTCGATCCGCAGCCGCGTGGACACGCTCGACCGGCTCCGAGCCGAGGCGGCAGGCAAGTCGGGCAAGCCCGTCGCCGAGGCGCCCGCGGAAAGCCCGGCGCCCGCCGAGCAGCCTGCCGCGGAAACACCCAGCGAACCCGCCAACGGCGACGCGCCAGCCTCCGAGCCTGCGGCCGATCCGTCCGCCGAGCCGGCGGCGGACCCGGCTCCCGCCAGCGATCCGCCCGCCGATCCACCGGCTGATCCAGCCTGGCGCTCCTGAGTTCAGGTCAAGCCGTCGTGGAACGGCCCCGCTGCAGCAGGGCCGCGTTCCGCTTCCATCGCTCCAGCGGCGCCCTGCGAAGCACGCCATGAGCCGCGTGACGCTCCCAATCCGCGGCCTGCCACTGCAGGACCTCCTGAATGGACAACGACGCAGGACCACCGGCGTAGGCCGCGTTCGCCCCCAGGCGGCGTGACCTCCGCGTGGGCCGCGAATGCGGGCAGGCCTCGATGCACGCGTCGCAACCGAACAGCCAGTCGTCGGTGCGGCTTCGGAACCAATCCGCAGGCTCGCCCGCGTGCTCGATGGTGAGATAGCTGATGCACCGCTCCGCCTTCACCTTCCACGGCTCGATCGCCTGGGTCGGACAGGCCTGGATGCAACGCGTGCAGGCGCCGCAGGGATCCCCGGCCAGGGCCGCCGAGGTCCGCAGCGGCACGGTGGTGACCATGCAGCCCAGCACCAGCCAGCTGCCGGTGCCGCCCGAGCCGATGAGGAGCGTGTGCTTGCCGATCCGCCCGAGCCCCGCCCGCACGGCATGATCCCTTTCGGCGATCGGCGCGGAATCCACGCACACGCGAAACCGGTGGCCAGGGAACCGATCCCGCAGTTCCTCCGCCAACGGTTCGAGGCGCTCGCGCATGATCGCGTGGTAGTCGCCGCCGCGTGCGTATCGCGCGATCCGTCCATGGCCCGGCTCCAGGCGGTCGGCGCGACCGTCCGAGTAGCGATCCGCCACGCACACCACCGAGCGGGCGCCAGGCACCATGACCCGCGGATCCATCCGCTCCGCCAGACGCGCCGCCAGCCAGTCCATCTCGCCGCCATGACCTGCCTGCAGCCAGGCTTCGAAGAGATCCGGGCGGTCGATCGGGCGTGCTTCGCAGGCCCCCACCAGCGCGAAGCCGGCCTGCCGCATGCGCTCCAGGATCTCGTCCGTCAGGTCCTCGCTCACCGCAGGCCCACCAGCCGGGCCAGCGGAGCCACCGGCAGGTCCGCCTCGGGTCCGCCCTGCCCCGTGACGGCGGCGGCCGCTGCGTAGCCGCTTCGCACGGCGCCCTCCATGGTGGCCGGCCAGCCGGTGTCGCACCAGTCACCCGCCAGGAGCAGGTTGTCGATGCCGCCACGGGGATCCGGCCTCGCACCCGGACGCAGCGCCGCGAAGCCCGGCACGGCGGCGAAGGTGGCACGCCGCTCCTTCACGCTCCGGATCTCGGTCGGCTCCAGTCCGGCGGCTCGCGGGCAGGCCCAGGCCACATCCGCGTGCACACGGCGGCCGATCTCCGCCTCGTCCAGATCCATCCAGGCCGCGGCACCCGAGATCACCGCGTGCACGTGCTGGCGTCCTGCTCCATCCGTGCCCTTGTCGAAGAGCCACTGCGTGCCTCGCCCCGGCAGCACCAGGTGCGGCGTCTCGAGCACACGCACCGGGTAGTTCAGATGCACGCCCAGGATCGGGCTCACCTGGATCTCGCCCAGCCGCTGCAGACGGCGGTCCGCCGACTTCATGGCCGGCGAGCAGAGTCGATCGAGACGGTCGAAGGGCACGGCGCTGATCACGGCGGCCCCCTCCACCAGCCCCTCGTCCGTCACCACGCCGGTCACGCGACGGCCGTCGAAGGCGATCGACTGCGCGCTCACCCCCAGCCGCAGCTGCCCGCCCACCTTCGCCAGCATCGCCTCCGCCGGGTCGTAGAGCTGCAGCAGCGGCACCGTGCTCAGGCCCATGGCGCTGGCGAAACGGTGGCCGAGGAACCCCTCCTGGAAGACCTGCATGGCGAAGGGCGCGTCCACCTGGTCGGACGGCAGGTTGCAGGCGCTGACCACCACGGGTTCCCAGAACATCTCTCGCGCTCGCGGCGTCTGGCCCGTCGCCTGAAGAAAGGCGCCGAAGGTGCGACCCCGCCATGCCAGCCGGCCGGCGAATCCCATGCGCATGAGCCGCCACATGGCCCGCGCCACCGCCAGCTTGTCCTTCAGGGTCAGCAGCCGCATGCGCAGGAACGAGCCGGTGAACTGCCCTGGCGCCGGAAGCCAGCCGGCCTCCAGGCGATCGGGTTCGTGCGGCGGATGGGCCCACCAGGTGACCGGGTGCCAGTCGATCCGCTCCAGCACCCCCAGCCGCCGGTAGAGGTCCAGCAGGTTGGTGCAGCAGCCCATGGCCACATGCTGGCAGTTGTCGAGCACCTGCCCCGAGCGGGGATCCACGAAGCTGGTGGCGCGGCCACCCAGCTTGCGACGCGTCTCGATCACCACCGGTCGACGGCCCGACTCGGCCACGCGCAACGCCGCCGCGATGCCGGCGATGCCGCCGCCGATCACCACCACGTCCGCGCTCACGCCGCCGCCTCGCCGCGCATGCGGCTGGCTCGCCAGGCGATGAGCGCCTTCCGCCACCCCGGAAGCCGCGCACGCCCAGCCACCGCCAGACGGGGCTCACGCTCGAGGCGACCGAGGATCCCTCGATAGATGCTGGTCATGGCCCAGAGCGTGGGCAGACAGTCGGGCGTGATCATCCGGTCCAGCGGCTCGCTCCGGCGGTAGTGCGCGTCCGCCCGCTCGCACTGGGCTCGCAGGAACTCGGCACACCGGTCGGGCGGCTCCCAGGCACGCAACGCGTCCGGCGAGAGTTCCATGGCCAGGTAGTCCTGCAGCGGCAGGTAGCACCGCCCCTGGTCGAGATCCTCGCGCAGGTCACGCAGGATGTTGGTGAGCTGGAAGGCGATGCCGCGGTCCACCGCCAGCCGCGGCGCCTCCGGATCCTGGAACCCCCAGACCCGGATGCAGACCAGCCCCACCGTGCCGGCGACGCGGTAGCAGAACTCCCGCAAAGCCTCCCAGGTCTCGAAGCGTGCGGGCTCCAGATCGCCCCACTGTCCCGCCAGCATGTCGTGAAACTCGACCGGCTGCAGGTCGAAGCGACGGACCGCCTCCGCCAGCGCCACCATGCAGGGCTCGGCGGAGTCCGGCTCGCCCTTGAACGCCGCATCGGTGGCGGCGCGGAATCGCTGCATGCGCCGTTCCCGCTCCTGGCGATCCGGGCCCGCCTCGTCGGCCAGGTCGTCCGCCTGGCGCATCCATGCGTAGACGGCGTACATGGCCCAGCGACGGTCCTGCGGCGTGAGGCGCAGGCCCCACCAGAAGTTCCGGGCACGGCTCCGCGTGACGCTCTCGCAA
>CAIOTP010000041.1 GCA_903861235.1 uncultured bacterium
CTGCAGGCTTCCGTCGCCGTGATCGGCGCCGCGGCGATCCGGGGCGACCTGCGCTACACCGACATGTTCGTGGCGTTCCGACGCTTCTTCGGGGTGCTGGGCGCCTCGATCATCTACGGGCTTGCGGTGTCCGCGGCCCTGCTCATCACCATGCTCCCGATGTTCGCGCTTCCCTTGATCGCCTTCTCGGGGGGATTCCGTGCGACCTCCTCCTCGCCGATCATGTTCTTCCTGATCGCGTTGGCGGCTTCGGTGCTGATCGGCGCCCTCATGATCCGCTGGGTGATCCGCTACTCCCTCGGGGTGTCGATCGTGTGCGATCCCGTCCACCGCTCCGTGGGCATCTTCGAGGCTTTCCGCATGTCCGCGGCCGTCATGCGAGGCCGGGAAGGCTCGGTGTTTCTCTTCATGATGGTCACGACCCTGCTCGCGGTGCTCTCGGTCCTGCTGCTGGGCGTGGGCATCCTGCTGGTCGGGTGGCCGCTCTGGGTCTGCGCCAACGGAGCGATCTACCACCTGCTCGTCCGCAGCCGACCGGTCCCGGGGCCCTCACCCGGGGCGTGACCGCAGCAGTGCGGCGCGGGCCAGGGCGGCGCTCTCCGGGCGCGGGGCTGGGTCGTTTCGAAGCCACATCTGGCCCTCGGACAGCCGCGGTCCGGCGGCACGCTCCTGCAGGTCGCACCAGCAGGCGATGGTGAGGTCGCGTGCGGCCCGTCCCGACCAGAGCCCGGTGTCGTCGCGTCCGAAGGCCTGCCGCTCGCCGCGGCGGGGGAAGCGGTCCCACCGCGCCACGAAGGCGCCAAGCAGGCATTGATCGAGCAGCTCGGCGTCCGAGGGGCTCGATCCCACCACCACGATGGCGTTCGCGCGTCCGGGCATGGCCTGCTGCGACGCGCGGTCGAGCAGGCGATCCAGTCGCTCCATGGCCGCCACGCGGTCGGGGCGTTCCACCACCAGGTCCAGGCGCTCGGTGGGCCGGTCCAGCCGCACGCCGCCCAGTTCGCGGCCGTCCGGGCCGCGAACCGCCAGCGATTCGCCGATGGCGCCTTCTCGCAGGAAGGCGGCGATCGCGGCGCCCAGACGCTGCAGCGAGGCACGGTCCAGGGCAGGATCGAGCCGCAGCGCCGCACGCACGCCGCGGCGCACCTGAAGGCGCGATCGAAGCGCCGCCGGAATGCGGGGCGGCACGAAGGGATCGATCTGCAGCCGCTTCACATGCACGAAGAGGGACTGCCCGTGGCGGTCCAGACGGAAGTCGCAGGTCCGTCCGGTGGGGGTGGGGGTCTCGGCCTCCACCGAGCAGCCGGCCCGGATCGCCCGCAGCGCCACCAGCACCTCGGCCGCCACGGCGGGCAGTCGTTCCGCGGAGGCACGGTCGAGCCGCTGCTCGAGCCGTTGCAGGGTGATCCTCGAGGTGCGATCGCCCGTCCGACGTGCCGCCGTGCGGAGCTGCTGGATCAGGGTGGGAACCGCGGACGCGTTCATGCACGAGCCCTCGGGGTGGGTGCCTGCACAGACGGAACTCCGGCCGGACCAAGTGGCAAGAGCGTCTCCCGCCGTGCCCGTGCCGGGCCGATGAAGCCGGCGGAGGAAGACGCATGAAGCCGGAACGCTCGATCGGAAGGAGGGAAGCCTGGCAGTTCGCGGTGGTGCCGCTGCGACGGCACGGTCGCGAACTGGAGGTGCTCAGCACCGCGGCCCACGCGGGTCGAGCCATGCGTTTCATCGAGCGGGTGCTCGGGCTTGAGCCTCGGGTGAGGCTGGTGAGCGAGCGGACCCTGGAGGAGGCGCTGCGCGAGCGGTTCCCCTTCGAGGGTGGCGTGCACGAAGGCACGCGGCCGGGGCGCACCGACCTCGGTCAGTTCCACCCGGGTGACAACGGCGATTGAGACGGTCCGGCGGTGGCCGGCGTGAATGGCAACTCCCGGACTTGAACCGGGGACACCCGCATTTTCAATGCGGTGCTCTACCAACTGAGCTAAGTTGCCGACGCGGCCGAAGCCGCGGAATCGACAAGGCTATGCGGGGCCTGCAGGCTGTCAAGCCGCTCGCGGTGCGAACTCTCGATCCGGGCCTCGATGCCGCCGAAGAGGCGGTCGGCGAGCCAGTGACGAAGGGGCCGGAGGCCGGCGTACCACTGCAGCCGCGGGTAGGGCCAGCCGTCGTCGCGGACGCGGTCGTCCGGGGCGCCCAGGGTGCCCAGACGGACTTCGCCCCAGAAGCGGCGGGCAGCCAGGCCGCCTTCGGCGCCGTGACGGTCCATGACCGCGCGCTCCAGGCACCAGCCGTGGCGATTCACCAGTTCGGCCCAGGCTCGCGCGTCGCCGCGGATGCACGCCACCGCGTGGGCCACGCCATCCAGATTCTGCAGCACCCGCTCTGCGCGGTTGGCCACGGAGAGTCCCGCGGTGGTCAGGTGTGCGACGATCTCGTCGGGACTCACGCGGAAGTCCACCAGCGCCGGCGCCGCCAGCGTGAAGCAGGCTCGGCGCACGAGCGTGTCGATCTCCGGTTCCAACGGAACGGAGCCTCGGGCCACCACGTCTCCAGGCTTGATGGTCGATTGCATCAGGAGTGTCCGACGAGCCCGCAGTCTAAACCCGGGCGGTGGAAGGTCAACGATTTCCCGGAGAATCCACGGAAGAGACGGTGGAAACCTGCCCGAGCCGCGACCGCCGGAGGTCGCGCAGGGCCGGGAACTTGGCTCGCCAGGCCCGGACCCTCTCCGGGTCGAGTTCCACCGAAAGGACTTCCCGGACGGAGCCTGCCTCCGCGAGCACCTCGCCATCCGGCGCCACGGCCAGGCTTCCGCCGCCGTATCGCGCGTTGGGCTCCTCGCCCACGCGGTTGCAGCCCACCACGAACGCCTGGTTCTCGATCGCCCGCGCGATCACCAGGGCTCGCCAATGAGCCTGCCGGACCGCGGGCCAGCACGCGGAGAGCGTGAGCAGTTCCGCACCCTCGATCGCGGCCAGCCGCCAGAGTTCGGGGAAACGGAGGTCGTAGCAGATGAAGGGGGAAAGCCGCAGTTCACCGATCGACGCCAGCGAGATCGACTCTCCAGCCTGGTAGGCCTTGGGTTCGCCGGCGGGAGAGAAGAGGTGGTTCTTGGTGTAGCGGAGCCGCTCGCCACCGGCAGGATCGAAGAGGACCACGACGTTGCGGAAGCCGCGCTCGTGGCGGTCCACGAAACCGTGGAGCAGGAAGCAGCCGCGACGGCTGGCCTGCTCGCCTGCGAAGTCGGCACTTCGGCCGTCCCACGCGTTCTCGGGATGCATGCAGAAGCCGCTCTCGGCCATCTCCGGCGTGACCACCAGCGCGCCCCGAAGGTCGCCCGCCTGGTCCATCTGCTCGGCGAGCGCCGCCCGGCTCGCAGGCAGGTCCTGCCAGCGAGGCTCGCTCTGCAGAAGCACGCAACGCATCTTGAAGGGCGACCGACGGGGCTCGAACCCGCGACACCCGGGACCACAACCCGGTGCTCTACCAACTGAGCTACGGTCGCCGTGAAGAGGGCGGACTGTACGGGCAGGAGGGGGCGGCGGTCAAAGCCCGCCCGGATCGGGTTGCGGGGCGGGGTGGGGGTAGTGGTAGAATCGGCCCCTTCCCCTTCAGGAGGTCTTCATGCCC
>CAIOTP010000042.1 GCA_903861235.1 uncultured bacterium
ACCATGGGCGAAGGCGGCGCCGTCTTCACGGATGAACCCAGGCTCAAGCGGATCGCCGAGTCCTTCCGTGACTGGGGGCGCGACTGCTGGTGCGACCCAGGCAAGGACAACACCTGCGGCAAGCGTTTCGACTGGCAGCTCGGCGACCTGCCCCAGGGCTACGACCACAAGTACATCTACTCGCACGTGGGCTACAACCTGAAGATCACCGACATGCAGGCGGCGTGCGGCCTGGCTCAGCTCGACCGGGCGGACGAGTTCATCGCGCGCCGTCGGCGCAACTTCGCGTTCCTGCACGACCGGCTCTCCGACTGCCAGGACCAGCTCGTGCTGCCGCAGGCCACGCCCGGCAGCGATCCCTCCTGGTTCGGCTTCCCCCTCACGCTTCGGGACTCGGCGTCCATCTCTCGCACGGACATGCAGCGCGGACTCGACGCCGCCAAGGTGGGCACCCGGCTTCTCTTCGCGGGCAACCTGGTGCGGCAGCCGTGCATGCAGGGCCGGGCGTTCCGTGTCAGCGGCTCGCTGGAGGTGACCGACACCATCATGCAGCGCACCTTCTGGATCGGCGTGCAGCCCTCGCTGTGCGACGCGGCGCTTTCGCACGCGGCCGACACCATCCGTTCGCTGCTCCGCCGCTGAGCGGTGATCAGCGGGCCGCGGCCGACGCGTGGGCCAACGCCACCGTTCGGATGGCCGTCTCCACCGACACCTGCGGCGACCACCCCGGCAGCGTGGGCGGGAAGGTGGGCGGCACCATGATCTCCCTGGGCCGGTAGGGCCGTGCGCCGAACGCCACGGTCGGCCCGCCGGCATGGCGGCGGTAGCACTCCACCACCTCGCGCAGCGTCCATTGCTCTCGGTGGCGCAGGGCGTACAACCGCTCGCCCGGGCCATCGGCCACCGCCGAGGCCGCGGCATGCAGGAAGCCGGCAGCCGCGTCGCGGGCGTCGAGCAGGTCCAGTCGTTGCTCGCCAGGCGACATGTCGAGCGTGGTTCCCGATCGCCGCGCTTCGTCCAGAAGGCGGAAGAGCTTGGGTCGTGGGTCGTCCGCACCCACCGTGTCGGTCAGGTGCAGGTGCCACGCGGCCATGTCGTGTGCCTGCACGTAGTGGCGGCAGAGATCCTCGAAAGCCTGCTTGGTGGCCGCGTACAGGTTCACCGGCGCGTAGGGCGCGTCGTGGTGGTGCTGCCACATGGTGCCGGCGGACACGAGCCGTCGCGTGCCGGTCTGCCGCATGGCCTCCAGAAGACGGGCGCCCAGGGCCACGTTCGCCTCCACCAGTCGGTCCACGTCCTCGGGACGGTGCTGGGCCAGGAAGAGACTTGCCAGGTGCACCACCACGTCAGGCTTCCACTCGGCGAGAGCAGCGGTCATGGCCGGCACGCCGCCCTCGATCGCGAAATGCCGGATGCCAGGGATCGCGCGCCGACCCAGCACCGCCACCGGCCAGCCGCGTTCGGCCAAGGCTCGCAGCAGGTGCCCACCCAGGAAGCCGCTGCCTCCGGTGATCATGATCCGGTTCATGGTCGCTGTGCCTCGATCCGGAAGGGCGAACGGAAGTCCGCCAGCGTGGGCAACGCGGCATCCCTCTCGCTGACCACGGGGTTGGGCACGGGCCAAGTCATGCCGAAGGAGTCCCATCGGACGCCCGAATCATGCTGAGGCGCGTGTCGCGTGGACACCGCGTAGAGCAGGGTGGCCGGTCCCTCGAGCACGCAGAAGCCGTGTGCCACGCCCCTTGGGACAAGCAGCACCTGCGGCTGTCGGGCGCTCAGTTCGATCGTCTCGAAGCGCCCCTGCATGGGCGAGCCCGTTCGAAGATCCACGATCACGTCGAGCACCCTTCCCTGCAGGCAGCACACCAGCTTCACATGGTCGTGCGGCGGCAGCTGCAGATGCATGCCGCGGATCACGCCCGCCTCGCTGGTGGTCAGGTAGACCTCCTCCACCGGCGTGCCCAGACCGAGCCGCTCCAGCTGCGCCGCGTCGAACACCTTGCGGAAGTCGCCGCGGGCGTCGGCCTGGTGGAACACGGGAAGCAGTCGAGCGCCGGGGGTCCGCAATGCGGTCTCGTGGTCGGGCTTCCGCATCTTCGCCGAGGCAATCTAGCCGACCATGGCGAGCATCGTGTGCTACCGTCCGGCCATGTCGCCGCATCGGCACGACCGCGTCGTGGTCGGCATCCCGGTCCACAACGAGGAGCGTTTCGTGGTCGACTGCATCCGCTCCATGCAGGTGCAGACCGCGGGCGACTTCCTCTGCCTGATCTCGGACAACGCCTCCACCGACGGCACCGAGGCCGCCTGCCGCGCCGCCATCGCCGGGGATCACCGGTTCGTCTATGTGCGGCAGCCGGTCAACATCGGCAGCAGTCCCAACATCAACTTTCTCCGGAGCCAGAGCGAGAGCCCGTACTTCGCGTGGATCGGCTCACATGACCGTGTGCAGCCCCGGTTTCTCGAGCGGCATCTGGGCCTGCTGGACGCGAATCCGGCCTACGCCGTGTCCTACACCTACTGGGAGTGGATCGACGCGGACGGCCGCGTGGTGGGGCGGGAGCCGATCAAGGGTCTGGGCGAACTCTGGGGCGGCCGGTGGTCACGCTATCTGTGGTCGATCGAGAGCGCCGAGGTGGGAGGGCTGCAGGGGGTCATGCGGCGTGAGATCCTGCCCGAGCGGCTCATGCGCAGCTGCCCCGGCTGCGATCACGTGCTGCTCTCCACGCTGGTGTTCAAGAGCCGGTTTCACGTGTTTCCCGAGCGGCTCTACCAGGCTCGCCGCTTCGTGGAGGCGAACCGGCCGGCCGACTACATGGAACGCATCACGGGACGGAGGGGCGGTCGCCGTGACCTCTCCGAGCTGGTGACCGCGTACATGGAGGAGTTCGAGAACCTGCCCGCGCCTGCCCACGAGAAGGATCGATGGCGAGGCCTGGCCCACTGGCTCATCCGAGACAAGTTCGCGCCGGACTCCCGACGCTGGCACCGCAAGTTTGGCGTGACCGCCACGGTGCGCCGCATGCGAGCTCTGAGGCGGTGGCTCCGGCCTGCAGGACCGTTTTGATCAGCGTGGAGCCGCGAAGAGGTAGCGATTGCCTGGCAAGTGGGGGATGTTGACAGCATGCCATGTCCGGTCCGGTCCGCAGACACGGCGTACCTCGGTCTCGAGGTCGTGGTTCACCAGATCCTCGAAGCGCTCCTGAAAGCCCATGAGAAGGTGCGAGCAGGCGGCCATCACTGGCGCGACGCGATGACGAATCAGATCGGGCACCTCGCTGTAGGACCACGTGGCGATGAAGAGTCGCCGATTGCCCATGACCAGAGGCAAAGCCGCCTCAGGTTCGCTCACGTAGTGGATGTCTGCATGGCGCGCCACCCCTGTGTTGTCAAGGAAATAACGCTGCAATGCCAGGAAGACCGGGAGGTCGACGATCACATACCTGCCACGAAAGCCCAGGCGATGCACCAACCGACACATGCTCCCATATCCACCGCCGAACTCCACGATGCATTCCATATCCGACACACGGTGACTGCTCGTGCGCTCGTATTGGAGCACGTGAAAGACGTGGTGGATCAGGTTGCCGCTGCTCGCGCGATACCGGGGGAATCCAGGCGGCCTGCCTGAGCGGTCCTCCAGAATGGCCTTCCGCCATCGGCATCGCCATTCGACGTCGGATCTGAGGGCCTCCAGTTCATGGCGAACATAGCGAGCTGAACCGACGAACATGGTTCGACGGATCACATCCCAACGAAGGAAGTCGGCGGGGCTCCTCTGGAGGAGCTGCTCCTTCAGTTCAGACATGTTCTCAAGCCATCGACGCTCACTCGTGGTGGCTGGACCAAGCTTGGGTACGGGCACATGAGCCACCTCGGCACGCAACCGCTCGAGTGTCTGGCGCGACGCAACGCACCCATGCCTTGCCGGCATGCGGGCCAAACCCTCGAGAGCTGTCACCAGCGTGCGCAGATCCACGTTTGGAGCATACGGGCCGAGTGTGGTCCGGTCGTGATCAGTGGCGCGCGGTCTCTCTGGCCTCGGCCTTGCCCAAGGTGAAGCTCTTGCCGACGAAGTCCACCTTCACGGTGTCCCCCTCGGCGTAGGCGCCCTCTAGGATCCGGCCTGCGATGGCGTTCTCCAGCCGCTGCTGGATGACCCGCTTGAGCGGTCGCGCGCCGAACGCCGGTTCGTACCCCTCGTCCGCCAACGCGTTCACCGCCGCCGGCGTGAGCAGCAGGTCGAGTCCGCGCGCCTTCAGCCGCTTCCGCAGACCACCCACCTGGATCTCCACGATGCCGGCCAGCTGCTTGCGGCCCAGCTGGTGGAAGACCACGGTCTCGTCGATGCGGTTCAGAAGCTCGGGACGGAGGTGCTTCTTGAGCAGCGTGCGGACATGGGCCGCGATCATCTCGTCACGCTCACCCTTCTCGGTCATGTCCAGGATGGCCTGGGCGCCGATGTTGCTGGTCATCACGATGATCGTGTTGGTGAAGTCCACCGTGCGGCCCTGGCCGTCGGTCAGGCGGCCGTCGTCGAGCACCTGCAGCAGCACGTTGCTCACGTCGGGGTGCGCCTTCTCCATCTCGTCGAACAGCACCACCGCATAGGGGCGGCGACGCACGGCCTCGGTCAGGCGGCCGCCCTCCTCGTAGCCCACGTAGCCGGGGGGCGCGCCGATGAGTCGCGCCACGCTGTGCTGCTCCATGAACTCGCTCATGTCGATGCGCACCATGGCGTCTTCCGTGTCGAACAGGAATTCCGCGAGCGCCTTGCAGAGTTCGGTCTTGCCCACGCCGGTGGGGCCGAGGAACAGGAAGCTGCCGATCGGCCGATGCGCCTCGCCGAGGCCCGCGCGACTGCGGCGCACAGCCTCGCTGACCGCCTCGACCGCCTCGGCCTGGCCGACCACACGGTGGCGCAGCTGATCCTCCATGCGCAGCAGCTTCTCGCGCTCGCTTTCGATGAGGCGACTGACGGGGATGCCGGTCCACTTGCCGACGACCTCCGCGATCTGCTCGCTGTCGACCTCCTCACGCACGAGCGCCGTGCCGCTCTCGAGGCGCTTCTTCAGCGCGACTTCGGCGGCCTTCAGCTTCGCTTCCAAGTCGCGCATCTCACCGTACTGGATGCGCGCGGCCTTCTCGAGCTGTCCGGCGCGCTGCGCCTGCTCGAG
>CAIOTP010000043.1 GCA_903861235.1 uncultured bacterium
CGCGGCCCGGGCCAGCCAGCTGCCGCTGTGGCGATACCTGGGCGGCGCTCACGCGCACGTCCTGCCTGCGCCCATGCTCAACATCCTCAACGGCGGCAAGCACGCCGACAACACGGTGGACTTCCAGGAGTTCATGGTGCAGCCGGTGGGCTTCGACACCTTCGAGGAGGCGCTGCGCGCGGGCACGGAGATCTATCACGCCCTCAAGGACGTGCTGCATGATCGCCACCTCTCCACCGCGGTGGGCGACGAGGGCGGCTTCGCCCCCAACCTGAAGCGGAATGAGGACGCCTGCGACCTGATTGCGGAGGCGGTGGAGAAGGCGGGCTACGACCTGGGCCGACAGATCCGCATCTGCCTGGATCCGGCCACCAGCGAGCTGGCCAACGAGGCGAAGAAGGTGAAGAAGAAGGGCTATCGCCTGTTCAAGAGCGACCCGGACCGCTGCCTCTCCAGCGACGAGATGATCGACCTCTGGGCGAAGTGGTGCCGCAAGTGGCCCATCCGGAGCATCGAGGACGGCCTGGCCGAGGACGACTGGGCCGGCTGGAAGGCCCTCACCGAGCGGCTGGGCGGATCCGTGCAGCTGGTGGGCGACGACCTCTTCGTGACCAACCCCCACTTCCTGGCCAAGGGCATCGCCCAGAAGTGCGGCAACGCGATCCTGGTCAAGGTGAACCAGATCGGCACGCTCACCGAGACGCTGCAGGCCGTGGAGATGGCGCACCGTGCCGGCTACCGGGCCATCCTGAGCCACCGAAGCGGCGAGACCGAGGACGACACGATCGCCGACCTGGCGGTGGCCACCAACTGCGGGCAGATCAAGACGGGCGCCCCCTGCCGAAGCGACCGCAACGCCAAGTACAACCAGCTGCTCCGCATCGCCGACCACCTGGGCGAGAGCGCCGTCTACGGAGGCCGGGCGCTGGCCTGACCCATGGCCTCCCCGCCCTCCCCCAGTCCGGTGGACATGCGGGACCTGCCGCCGGACGCGGTGGCCAAGCTGCTGGCGGTGTCGCGAAGGCTGGCGGAAACCGCCGATCTGGAGCAGGTGCTCTCCACCGTGATCGACGCGCTGCGCGACCTGCTTTCCGCGGAGCGTGCCACCGTGTTCGAGTACGACGCGGGCGCCGACCAGCTCTTCACGCAGGTGGCTCACGGCATCGGTGATCGGGAGGGCCAGGGCATCATCAGGATTCCCTCCTCGCGCGGCATCGCGGGCGCCGCCGCCACCAGCCGTCAGATCATCAACATCCCCGACGCCTACGCCGACGAGCGGTTCAACCGGGAGGTGGACCTGCGCACCGGCTACCGCACGCGAAGCATCCTGGCCATACCGCTGGTCGACCATGACGGAGGCCTGGTGGGCGTGGCGCAGGTGCTCAACCGCGAAGGCGGCCCGTTCGGGCCTTCCGACGAGCAGCTGGCCGCCGGACTGGCCGCACAGGCCGCGGTGGCGCTGCGGCGAGGACGCCTGATCGAGGACCGGCTGGCCCGCGAGCGCATGGAGCGCGATCTCATGGCCGCTCGAAGCATCCAGCAGAGCAGCTTTCCGCGCGACCTTCCGTGCCCCCCCGGCTGGCAGATCGCGGCCGCGGGCGAACCTGCCGAGCAGTGCGGAGGCGACGCGTTCGACGTGGTGCCCTTGCGCCGTGGCGACATCGTGGAGCCGGACGCCGAGTGCGACGAAATGGTGCTTCTGGTGGCGGATGCCACCGGCCACGGCATCGGAAGCGCGCTCTCGGCCATGCAGGCCCGCGCCATGCTGCGGCTGGGACTGCGGCTTCGCCAGCCCATGGACCGCATCGTGTCCGAGTGCAACCGCCAGCTCTGCCAGGATCTGCCCATGGGGCGGTTCGTCACGGCATGGTTCGCCCGCGTGCACCTGCACAGCGGACTCGTGGAGAGCGTGGCCGCAGGCCAGGGACCGGTGCTGCACTACCGCCGCGCGACCGACGACTTCGTCACGCTGCCCACCGACCTGCCACCCATGGGGGTGGTTCCCGACGACCTGCCGCCGGAGCGAACCGAGATCATCCTGCAGCCGGGCGATCTGCTGGTGGCTCTGACCGACGGCTATTTCGAGAGCGAGGGCGCTGGCGGCGAGCAGTGGCTGCAGGAGCGCTGCGAGGCGCTCGTCCGCTCGCACCGTGACCTGGATCCCCGCGCCCTGCTGGACGCGTGCAACGCCGCCATGGCCGAATGGTGCCGCGGCGCGCCGGCCGCCGACGACCGGACCGCGATCATCCTGAAGCGCGTGGGCTGATCGGCCTACTTGGCTCGGAGGCGCAGGACGCCGTCGCGGAGGTCCCCGGGATCCGCCATGGCGTCCAGGAAGGCGTGCGCGGTCTTGCTGGGGCCGAATCGGGCCTCGAGTTCGTGGAAAAGCCGGGTCGCCGCCTCGTGATCCTTGCGGCCGAAAGCCTGCACCGCGGCTTCCGTCATGCGGATCCGCTCCGAGGGATCGGACTCCAGACAGACCTCGGCCACCTCCACCGGCACCGTCTGTCCCACCACCACCACCCGCCCCAGCCTGAGCAGCGGCAGGCCCGTGCCGGTGGCACCCTCGGCGGTCCGGCCGTCGACCAGGATGGCGGTGCCGAACTGCTTGTTTGCGCTCTCCAGGCGGCTGGCCAGGTTCACGGCGTCACCGATCACCGTGTAGTCGTTCAGATCCGGCGGCGCACCGCAGTCGCCGATGACCACCTTGCCCGTGGCGATGCCCAGGCGAAGCGTGATGGGCGGCAGCCCGGCCCGTTCCGGCCGTTCCCCGATCTCGCGGACCAGCCGCTGGCATTGGATCGCGGCCTTCACGGCGTACTCCCGCTGCCGGGGCTCGGGCGCGAAGGCGCTCCAGAACGCCAGCAGACCGTCGCCCAGGAACTTGTTCACGTAGGCGTGCTCCAGGGTGAGTTCGCGGGTCATCGCGCCCATGTAGAGGTTCAGCGTCTTCACCACCTCGGGTCCCCCCAGCTTCTCGCTGATGGTGGTGAAGCCCGCCAGGTCGCCGAACAGGATGCTGGTCTCGCGTTCCACACCCTCCATGGAGAGCGCCTTGGGGTTCTCGGTGAGCAGGTCGACCAGCTGCGAGCTCACGCGCGCCCGGAACTGCTTGGAGATGCGACGCTTCTCGCGGCGGTCCAGGATCGCCACGTCGGCCGTGGCGCAGATCCAGCTCAGCAGTCCCGCCGAGACCGGCGCCGCCATGGGGAAGACCACCTCGCCCTGGTCGAAGACCACCACGCCCAGCACGCCGGCGTAACCCGCCAGAAGCACCAGCAGGGCCACGAATCCCGCACCCGCGCCGAATCGTGCGGCCACCACGGCCGCCGTGAGTCCGAGCACCACGATCGCCAGCGGCGACACCCATGCCGGCACGAAGTCCAGACCACGGCCGTTGAGCAGCATGTCCGCCACCACCACATGCGCGAACACGCCCGGCGTGCGCGGATCGAAGATGGTGCTCACCATGTCCGCCATGGTGCCCGTGGCGATGAAGCCGAAGAAGACCAGCTTGCCCTGGAAGATCCCGCGAAGCACCGCCTCTTCCGCCGCGATGGCGACCTTGCCGGCCTTGATCTCCCGGTCCAGGCGGAGGAACTCCGCCATGAGCGCCGCGGTGGACCGCTCCTGCGCAATGGCGGCGTGGCGACGGACCAGTTCCGACACCGACGGGTGGTGCTGTCCCATGGCCGCCAGGTCCTCCTTCGCCCTGCCAAGCCGGAGCCAGGCCTCCATGGCGGAACCACGGTCCAGCGGAGCCCCCCGACCGGCGGCCATCCTGGCGTTCATGAACTCGTCGCCATAGTCCTGCTCGTACCAGCGATCGATCACGCCCTGACGGACCTGTCCATCAAGGTAGGTGGAGGGGAAGCCGTCCCGCAGCTCCGCGAGCACGTGGAACTCCTCACCAGGTCCTCGGCCGCGGCGAACTGCCGCTGCTCCAACGCCCGCAGTTGGTCACGCTTGTCGGCCAGCTCGACCAGACGGCCGATCCGCACCACGGCGAGCGCCTCGTCGGAGGCCTCGCCGTAGCCGCTCAGGAGTTCCGTCGGCCAGTCGATCGGAAGTCGGTCCTTCACCAGCCGCCAGTCCTTCCCCTCCAGCCGCAGCACACCAGCCTCCACCGAGGCGTCCGTGGGCGACTTGCCCAGATAGGCCAACGCCGAGGCGACGCCCAGGTGCGGCGCCCAACCATGATCCGTCGGAAAGAAGGGCTTGACGCGACGCAGCCGGCCATCGAAGCGGTCGGGATCCGCGTTCACCACGCCGA
>CAIOTP010000044.1 GCA_903861235.1 uncultured bacterium
CCGTGGACGACTCGGGCCTGACCGTCACCGAGTTCAAGGACAGCTGAGCCATGCGAAGCGTCCTTCTTCTCGCCATGCTCGCGCTGGCGCTGCCCGCCCGCGCCCAGGAAGCCAGCTTCACGCCCGCCGCCACCATGCCTTCGCCGGGTGCGTGGGTGGTGCACACCATGTTCCGCGGCTCCACCTTCAAGGCCGACGGCGACCTGGGCGTGGACGGCTACCTGATGGAGTACAACACCATGGCGGCGTACGGGCTGGTGCCCGGCGTGGCCATCGAGGGCAACCTGCCCGTCTACAACGGCAGTCTGGGTTCCAACGATCCGTCCAAGCGGCTGCTCGGCACCGGACTGGGCAACCTTGAGCTGGACCTGAAGCTCCGACTGCTGAAGGTCGACTTCAACACCATCGACACCCTGCGGGTCTCCGGATCCGCCGGCGTGCAGGCGCCCACCGCCACCGGCGACTATCACGGCGAGGCGGTGAATCCGTTCCTCGGATCCGCCATGACCTGGATCGCGGGCAGGCACGGGGTGGGCCTCAGCGCCCGCTGGATGTTCACCACCGGAAGCACCTTCGATCCGAACTTCGCCACCTTCACCACCGCGGACATGCTGCACGCCGGCGCCAGCTACATGTACCGCCTGGCTCCGGCGGAGTACGGTCACGAGCACAAGGAGGCCTGGTACGGCAGCGTGGAGCTGCAGGCCGTCTACGAGACGGACGGCAGCACCCAGCTCATGCTCGGACCCGGCGTCCTGATGGAGGGCACGCGGTTCGCGTTCGAGATGGCCGTGCAGTTCTCGCTGTGGCAGGAGTCCGTGAACCGGGGCGACAGCACCGTGACCGCCATGATCGGGCTTCGGTTCCTGTTCTGAGAGGCTCCTCGCGGGACTCGGCTCCCGCTACACTCTCCCCCCTGCCGCGGCCCGTGTCGGCCGCCGCACGCCACCTTAGCTCAGCGGTAGAGCGGAGCTTTCGTAAAGCTCAGGTCACGGGTTCAAATCCCGTAGGTGGCTCTCCGCGCCGGGCCGATCACTTGACGATCAGCTTGATCGCCTCGGCGGGGCCCAGGTTGAGCGCACCGTAGCACTGCGCCGCCGCGTCGGCCGCCGGCCCGGGAGCGCCGGTCATCAGCGTGCGAAGGCGCTCCACCTGTCCGGGATCGGCCTTGTCACCGAAGCGGCGGGCGTTGGCGGCCGCGGCCTGCAGCAGGATGGCCTGCTCCGCGGCGTCGGTCCCGTCGAGTCCCGCGCCCAGAAGCGTGCGCTGCGCGGAGGGCGTGGGCACCCACGAGAGCACCTCGGCCACGGCCGCCCGCATGGGGCCGGCCTGCGACTTCAGCGCCGCGGCGAGGTCGATCTCGCCATCGGCCATGCGGAACACGCCGCCACCGGACTGGCCGATGCGGGTGAGTGCCGCGGCCGCCTGCATGGCCAGCTGCTGGGAACGCTCGACGCCGATGTCACCGCCACCCGCACGCTGGGCGAGCACGCCCAGGGCGCCCGCGAAGGTCGACGCGTCGCCGCCCTGGGTCCAGAGGTTCACCGAGCGGTCGTCGCGAAGACTGCGGTCGATCTGCGGCCGCTCGGTCTCGCCCACGGCCAGGAGCAGCAGCGAGCCGCTGGTCAGGGCGTCCGCACGGATGGCACGGCTCTGGTTGTTCAGCGTGGCGGCCGAGCCCGCGATCACCACCACATCCGGGGTGCCGCGGCCGGCGAGCGAGGTCCGGAGCGTGGTCACGGCCGAGTCGCCGGCCAGCACCTCGTAGCCCGCCTGCCCCAGCCAG
>CAIOTP010000045.1 GCA_903861235.1 uncultured bacterium
CAGGAGGCCCAGGTGCTCGACCAGATCCAGCGGCGCCGCATGCTCTACGCCAGCCCCGCGCATGACCTGACCGACAAGCTCATCGTGCGCATGAACAACGCCCGCGCCGCCGGCGCCAGCGCTCCCGCCCCGAGCGGCGCCAAGTGAACCCCCCAGGACCCCGACCATGACCCCTCGTCTCCTCCGATCTCCGACCTGGCTCGCCGTCGTTCCGGTCCTGGCCCTGCTGTGGGCCATGGTGGCGCCCGAGAAGCCCGCCGTGGTGGCGTGCGTGGACCTGGAGCGCGTGTTCGCCGGCCTCGATCGCCACAAGGCCGGCGAGGCCAGGCTCACCGACCTGATGAAGGCCGAGGCCACCAAGCGCGACGCGATCTCCGCCGAGATCCAGTCGCTGCAGGCCGAACTGGAGAACTTCAAGGCCGACTCCCCCAACTACCAGGAGACCGCCCGCAAGCTGGCCGACGCGGCCGGCCGCCTGAAGGTGTTCGAGGAGTTCCTCAAGCGCAAGATGGAGTTCGAGCAGGCCCAGGTGGTGCGTGGCACCTACGGCGCCATCAAGGCGGCGCTGCCCGATCTGTGCAAGGCCCAGGGCATCGACGTGGTCTTCATGGACGACGCCACCCCGCCCTTCGACCGCGCCGATCCGCGGCCCATCACGCAGCAGATCAGCGGTCGTCGCATGCTGTGGTTCAACCCGCAGCTGGACATCACCGACCTGGTCATCAAGAAGATGAACGAGTCGTTCGCCGCCGGAAAGGGCTCGTGAGCCGGCCGCCGGCCACAGCACGCGAACTGGCTGATCTGGTCGGAGGCACCCTGGAGGGGTGCGCCACCGCGCCCGTGCGCGGCGTGAACTCGCTGGACGACGCGGGACCGGACGAGGCCACCTTCATCGTGGACGACCGCTATGCGTCACGCTGGCCCGGCTCCAAGGCCTGCGTCGCCCTGGTGGGACGCAAGGTGAACTGCCCGGTGGGTGACGCCGCCAGGAGGGCGATCATCCGGGTGGACCATCCGGAACTGGCGCTGGCCGCGGCCCTGGAAGCCTTCGCGCCACCGCCGGAAGTGCCGCCCGCGGGCGTGCATCCCACGGCGGTGGTGGACGCCTCGGCCGAGCTCGGGGCGGGCGTGGCCGTGGGTCCGCACGCCACGGTCGGACGCGGCGCCCGGATCGGTGCGGGCTGCATCCTGCACGCAGGCGCGAGCGTGGGTGCCCAGTGCGCCCTCGGTGATCGCTGCACGATCCACCCCGGGGCCGTGATCCGCGAGCGTTGCAGGCTCGGACAGGCCGTGGTGGTGCACGCCAACGCGGTCATCGGCAGCGACGGGTTCGGCTACCGACCCGCCGCCGACGGGCGAAGTCTGGTCCGCATTCCGCATCTGGGCTCGGTGGTGCTGGAGGACGGCGTGGAGATCGGCGCGGGTACCTGCGTGGACCGGGCCAAGTTCGGGGCCACGGTGATCGGCGTGGGGACCAAGATCGACAACCTCTGCCAGATCGGCCACGGCTGCCGGGTGGGCCGCATGGTGGTGATCGCCGGCCTGACCGGACTGGCCGGCAGCGTCACGGTGGGCGACGGGGCCCAGATCGGGGGTGGCTGCGGCATCGCCGACCACCGCAACATCGGCCGGGGGGCCCGTCTGGCCGCCCGCAGTGCGGTCATGGACGATGTCCCGGACGGTGCCACCTGGGGCGGCATGCCGGCCCAGGACGTCCGTGCGGAATTGAGGGTGATCGCCGCCATCCGTAGACTCCCGGAGTGGTCACGCAGGCTCCGCCATCTGATCGAGGATCCCGGGAAGGCGCCGTGACGAGCGCCCCCGCGGCCGGCCCGCGCCCGCCCTCGGGCGAGCGGCAGCGCACCCTGGCCTCCAGCGTGATGGTCAAGGGCAAGGGGCTGCTGCTGGGCCAGGACGCCCAGCTGGAGATCTGCCCCGCCCCGACCGGCACCGGCATCGTCTTCGAGCGCGTGGACCTGGATCCACCGGTCACCATTCCGGCCCTGGTGAACCATGTGGTCCCCCGGGCTCGCCGCACCACGCTTCGCGTGGGCGACGCGACCATCGACACCGTGGAGCACTGCCTGAGCGCGCTGGCCGGCCTTCGCGTGGACAACGCGGTGCTGAAGATCTGGGGACCGGAGCTCCCGCTGGGCGACGGCAGTGCCATGCCCTTCCTGGAACCGATCCTGGCCACGGGCCTGGTCGAGCAGGATGCGCCTCGCCGAACCTTCCGCCTTCGCGAGCCGATCGTGGTGGAGGAGGGCGACGCCATGATCGCCGCCCTGCCGCGCGGCGACGACGGCATGGAGGTGGTCTACGACCTGGACTACGGTCCGCAGGAGACCCGCATCCGCCGGCAGACGCAGGTGTTCGATCCGGTCCGGGACGACTACGCGCAGCAGATCGCGCCGGCGCGCACCTACAGCCTGAAGGAGGAGGCGGAGCAGCTGTGGGCGGCGGGCATGTGCCGGCACCTTTCCCCGCGAGACGCACTGGTGATCGGACCCGACGGCCCCATCGACAACGCCTTCCGCTTCGACAACGAGCCGGTGCGCCACAAGCTCCTCGACGTGCTCGGGGATCTCTACCTGATCGGACGCCCCGTGCAGTGTCGCGTGGTGGCCTACCGAAGCGGGCACGGGCTGAACCGGCAGCTGGGGCAGCGCATCGCGCGGGCCATGCGGGCCGCGGACCTGGCGGAGTCGCTGGTGGCCGGCAACGTGATGGACGCCCGCGCCATCCAGAAGCTGCTGCCCCACCGCTACCCCATGCTGCTGGTCGACCGCGTGGTGGAGATGGACGGCGATCGCCGTGCCGTGGGCGTGAAGAACGTGACGCAGAACGAGCCCTTCTTCCAGGGCCACTATCCCGGCCAGCCCATCATGCCGGGCGTGCTCATTGTGGAGGCCATGGCCCAGCTGGGCGGCCTGCTCATGAGCCGCACGCTGGCGCACACGGGCCGCGTGGCGCTGCTGCTGAGCCTGGACAAGGTGAAGCTCCGCAAGGCCGTCACGCCGGGCGATCAGCTGGTCCTGGAGGCGGAGACGCTGCGCGCCAACGCCCGGACCGCCAGTCTGCGGTGCCGCGCGACCGTGGCGGGCAAGTCCGCGGCGGAGGCCGAGATCCGCTTTATGATGGTCGACTCGGACCAGACCTGAGCCCATGGCCCACATCCACCCCACCGCCGTCGTCGACCCCTCCGCGCAGTTGGCCGCCCATGTGAAGGTGGGGCCCTGGTGCGTGGTGGGACCCGACTGCGTGATCGGCGAAGGCACCGAGCTGGTCTCCCATGTCCACATGGATCGCGACACCGTGCTGGGTCGCGAGAACGTGCTGCACCCCTTCACCGTGGTGGGCGGCCCGCCTCAGGACAAGAAGTTCCACGGCGAACGGACCACGCTGGAGGTGGGCGACCGCAACCAGATCCGCGAATTCACCAGCATCCACCGCGGCACCGCCAACGGCGGCGGCGTGACCACGGTGGGCAGCGACAACCTGATCATGGGCTGCGTGCACATCGCCCACGATTGCCGCATCGGCTCGCAGGAGATCCTGGCCAACAACGCCATGATCGCGGGCCACGTCACCGTCTGCGACGGCGCCAACATCGGCGGCGGTGCAGGCCTTCACCACTTCGTGCGCGTGGGCGTCCGCGGCTTCGTGGGGGCCATGGCCCGCGTGAGCAAGGATGTGCCTCCCTTCATGATCGTGGAGGGCAACCCCGCCGAAGTCCGCGGCCACAACGCCATCGCCATGCGCCGGCTGGGGCTGGGCGACGCCGAGGTGGAAGCCATGAAGGAGTGCTACAAGCGGCTCTTCCGCGAGCGGGGCGGCAACATCCTGGAGAAGGTGGCCGCCCTGCGAGGCGAGTTCGCCGACTTCTCCAGCGTGCAGACCCTCTGTGACGCGGTGCTCGAGAGCGCCGGCGGCGTGCACGGCCGGGCGCAGGAGAACCACCGGGGCGACGACAAACGCGGCGTCCGCGTGGCCCGAGCGCCCGCCTCGCCCGAGGCCTGACCAGGAACCACCATGACCACCCCCGCCGGCAAGGCCCGCATCGACGAGCAGATGGAACTGGCCGAATCCGCGCTGCGGCGCGGCAAGTGGTTCGAGGCCGAGCGGTGCGCCCAACGCGCCCTGGAGATGGCCCGCCGCGCCGAGGAGTTCGCCATGATGGCGAGCATCTGCCTCACGCTGCAGGAGGCTCGCCGACAGCGGCTGCAGGAGGCGATCGATTCCCGCAAGATCAGCCTGCTCTCGGAAGGCGTGACCGAGGACATGAAGGTGAAGCCGGGCTGCTACCTGGTGCAGCCGCCGCTGGTGGGAGCGGATGCCCGGCGCCTGCGCCTGGCCGCGCTCCGCGACGAGGTCGCCGTGGCCGTGCTCTGCCGCGAGCCCATCAACCGCATGGGCCTTTGCCCGGTGGTGGCCATCGGTGCCATCACGGTGCGCACCCGCATCCAGCCGCCCAAGAACCTGGACAAGCCCACCATGGCGTGGTTCGTGGACGCCATCGAGCAGCTGGGCGACTTCGCCGTGGAGACGGTGGACAGCGGCCACGATCTGGACAAGCAGATCGACGACGTCATGGCCAAGCTCGACGCGCATCCGGACCACGAAGGCCTGCATCACACGCTGGCCGAGCTGTGCAAGGAAGCCGCCAAGGGCTTCGTGCGGTCGGAGCAGGATCTCGATCCGCTGGAGGCCGAACTGGCCGAGGCGGACGAGGCCAGCGACGACGAGAGCGAGTGAGCCCGGTGGCGCTCAGCGCCAGTCCAGGCCTTCCTGCAACCCGCCGCCCAGGTTGACGGCACCCGAGGGGGTGATGGCCACCGCGTCCTCGATGCGGATGCCGCCCAACGCATGGCTGTAGAGCCCGGGCTCGATGGTGACCACGTCACCGGTGACCAGGTCGGGGCCGCCCCGATCGAGCAGCGGCGGCTCGTGCACCTCCAGACCCAGGCCGTGGCCGGTGCCGTGCACCATGCCGCACCAGGTGGCGGGTGCACCCGCGGGCGGCATGCCCATGCCGAAGCCGGCGGCCTCGATCACGCGACGCGTGGCCGCATGCACGGCCTCGCCGGTCACCCCGGTGCGGGCCGCCGCCATGGCCGCGGCCTTCGCCTGCACCACCGTGGCGTGCATGCGCACCACCTCCGCGGGCACCGCGCCGTGCACCACGCACCGGGTGCTGTCACCCCAGTACCCCGTGGACTTGCTGCGGGGGAAGATGTCCACGATCACCGGCTGCTCCGTGCGGAGCGGACCGGTGCCGTCGTTGTGGCAATCGCCTCCCTGCGGACCACCGGCCACGATCGACCGAGGGTTCTCGAAACCCTGCCTGGCCAGGAAGGCGTCGATCTCGCCTCGCACCCGCTCGCTGGTGAGCGGCTCGCCACCGTGCCTCAGCGTGCCGTCGGCCGCGGCCGAGGCCCGAGCCACCAGTCGGCAGGCCAGCTCCATGGCTCGCTCGGTCATCAGCTGGCTCTCGCGGATGGCGGCCAGTTCCTGGTCGTCCTTCGCCCTTCGGTCGGCGATGAACAGGCCTGGCTCGCACCGGACCGCGATCCCCGCCGCCAAGAGGTGGTGCTGGAAGATGGCCGGAAAGGTTCGGTCGCTGACGACCTTCGCCACGCTCTGGCGGCGCAGGCACTCGGCCAGTGCCTGGGCCGTGGCGGTCTCGCGGTCGCCGCTCAGGCCACCGGCGGGCTCGAAGTCCCGGGGAGAGGCGAAGGCGTCGGCCTTGGCATGCTGGCGTGCGCGGTCCATCTCGATGTCACGAAGGATGAGCGTGCGACGGCGCGGACCGCCCGCCGAGGGCCACTCCACCAGCGCCACCGGATCTCCCACCCGGAACCGGATCCGGTGGAAGAGCAGCATGTTCGCCGCAGGCACGCCCGCCATCACCACCGCCTCGTCGTGGCCGATCATGTTCCAAGAATAGGGACGGGCCTACATATCGGCCCCTGCTCGCCAAGCCACATCGCCTCGCTCACCCCTCTCCAAGTTTCACCTCAGACGCTCACGGTGCGCCGTTGTCGCCGGGTCTGGTCCACTCGACGCAACGCCTCTGCGACCCTCTCGGCGGACCTGCGTTCCGACGCCGGGGACCGCATCACGCCCCTCATGCAAGCTTCCCTGAAGCTCGACTCGAACTCTTCGGGCAGGGGTTGGGCCAGGAGTGATCGGCGGTGTCGCTCAAGCTCCGCCGGCAGTCGGACCACCACGGGCGAGCGGAGGCCGTCACCCGAGAGCGCCGCCGACCCATGGGCCCAATCCTCGGCTCGACGAACGATGCCGGCCTTCACGGGATTTCTCTCGACATAGACCACGCCTCGCAGAAGCCGATCGGGCGGGATCACGAATCCCTTGAACCGTGAACCGTAGACGCAGCCGTTGCCGCTCGTCTTCGAGTCACGCCGAAACTCGGTGGCATGGACGGTCTGAAGTCGGTGCATGAAGTCCGACAGATGCCGCGTGCCCTCGGGCCGCAGTACGAAGTGCCAGTGGTTGGGCATGAGGGCCCATGCGGTGATCTCCATGCGCGTCTCTCGTTGCGCCCACGCGATCATTGACGCGAACTGCCGGTACGCCTGCTCGCCCGGAAACAGGATGGAACGGTCGACCCGCCGATTCATGGCGTGGACGTACTGGCCATCACAGTCGAGTCTCGCCCTCCGTGGCATCCGGGCAGTCTGACGGCCGCGGTGGTGTGTCCTACGAAAAACTGCCCTTTTTCACCCCCGTGCTCCAGCGGGTCGAAAGCCGAAGGCCGGGACGACGGAAGGAGCCGGGACCCATATGTAGGCCCGTCCCCGTTACGGGCCCCGTTACGGGCCCGCCGCCCTCAGGCTCGGGTGAGCTTGCGATAGGTCACACGGTGCGGCGTGGCGTCCGCTCCCAGGCCCAGTCGCTTGCGACGGTCCTCCTCGTACTCGCTCCACGAGCCGGGGAAGAGGAACACCTTGCTGTCGCCCTCGAAGGCCAGGATGTGCGTGGCCACGCGGTCCAGGAACCACCGGTCGTGGCTGATCACCAGCACCACGCCCGCGAAGTTCTGGATCGCCTCCTCGAGCGCGCGCATGG
>CAIOTP010000046.1 GCA_903861235.1 uncultured bacterium
CTGGTCGAGCCGCTGCGTGACCTCTTCAAGGACGAGGTGCGGCGTCTGGGCGAGGTGCTCGGCCTGCCGCCGGGGCTGGTGTGGCGGCATCCCTTCCCGGGGCCGGGTCTGGCGGTGCGCATCATCGGCGAGGTGACCCGCGAGCGGCTGGCGCTGCTTCGTGAGTGCGACCACATCCTGCTCGAGGAGATCCAGGCGGCGAACCTGTACCGCAGCACCAGCCAGGTGTTCGCGGTGCTGCTGCCGGTGCGGAGCGTGGGCGTGATGGGCGACGGCCGAACCTACGACAGCGTGGTGGGGCTGCGGGCCGTGGAGAGCACGGACTTCATGACCGCGGACTTCTGCCGCCTGCCGTGGGACGTGCTGGCCCGGGTGAGCAGCCGCATCGTGAACGAGGTGCGCGGCGTGAACCGGGTCGTCTACGACATCAGCACGAAGCCGCCGGCCACGATCGAGTGGGAGTGAGCCCTCCGCTTGGAGCGGTCGCTGCCCGGGGGTAGGCTGCGTCGCATGTACGACGTGATCGGCGATGTCCATGGCCATGCCGAGGAGCTCGTGGAGCTGCTCGAGCGCATGGGATATCGCCGCCATGGCGGGGCGTTCCGGCACGCGGAGCGATCGGCGATCTTCCTGGGCGACTGGATCGACCGGGGGCCGGAAATCCGGCAGGCGCTGCAGGTGGTGCGTGAGATGGTCGAGGGCGGCTCGGCTCGCGCGGTGCTGGGCAACCACGAGACCAATGCGCTGGCCTACGCCACGCCCAGGTCCGCGTCGACCATGCCGCGCCACCCGCAGGACTGGTGTCGACCGCACTCCGAGCGGAACGCCTCCATCCACGCGCAGACGCTGCAGCAGCTTCCGGCCGCGGAGTTGGCGGGATGGCTGGACTGGTTCCGCACCATCCCGTGGTGGATCGACCTCGGCGGCCTTCGCTGCGTGCACGCCTGCTGGGACGACGGCGCCATGGCCGGCCTGGTCCGGGCGTTCGGCCCGAAGTGGGACGCCACCCCCGACGTGATCCGCGCCGTGCACCACCGCGGCTCGGCCGAGGCGGAATCCTTCGAGCTGATCCTGAAGGGACGCGAGGTCGCGCTGCCTGCGGGCGTGACGCTGCCCGATCCCGAAGGGCACGCCCGCCGAGCGATCCGGGCGCGCTGGTTCGAGCCGGCGGACGGCCGCACCTACGCGGATCTCTCGCTGCCCGCCCGGGACGGCGTGCCGACCGAGCCGTTGCCGGGCGACTTCGTGACCTCGTGGACGCACTATCCCGCGGTGGCCCCGCCGGTGATCGTGGGGCACTACTGGCTTCCACCGACCGAGCACCCGGCGCCCCTGGCGCCCAACGTGGCGTGCGTCGACTACTCGGTCGCTCGCGGGGGTCGGCTGGCGGCCTATCGATGGGACGGCGAGCGTGCCCTGTCGGCCGAGCGGTTCGTCACGGTGCCCGCCCGGGGAAGCCTGCGGCAGCCGGCCGATAGCATTCCGGCATGACGCCTGCCACGGCCATGCGACCCGCCGCTCCGGACGCCACGCTCCCGCCGGTCGCGCTGCGGCCCGAAGCCATGCAGTCGATCGAGGCGCTGCTCGACGCCGCCGATGCCGGCACGCGGGACATCACCGGCGTGCGGCCCGCGCGTGAAGGCGGCAAGGAGACCCTGCAGGCGTGGCTGGAGCGGGCGAAGGCCGTGCGTGGTCGGCTGGGCTACTTCCCGTACCTGGGCAGCGGTCGCGGCCGCGGCCCGCTGGTCGAACTGCTCGACGGCAGCGTGAAATGGGACCTGATCAACGGCATCGGCGTGCACATGTTCGGCCATGGCGACCGCGAAGTCATGCGGGCCTCGCTGCAGGCCGCCCTGGGCGACACCGTGATGCAGGGCAACCTGCAGTACAACGCCGACAGCGTGGCCTTCGCCGAGTTCCTGGCGGTCGAGGCGGCGAAGCACAGCGCCATGAAGCACTGCTTCGTCACGAACTCCGGCTGCATGGCCAACGAGTCGGCCCTGAAGATCTGCATGCAGAAGCGGCAGGGGGCCCCACGCGTGCTCGCCTTCAGCGACTGCTTCATGGGCCGAAGCATCACCATGAGCCAGATCGGCGACGAGCCCGGCTACCGCCAGGGCGTGGCGCTGAGCACGCTGGTGGACTACGTCCCGTTCTACGAGCCCGAGATGGGGGCCCGCAGCATCGACATGAGCGTCTGGCACCTGAAGGAGGCGCTGCGGCGCTGGCCCGGCCAGCACGCGTGCTTCGTCTTCGAGCTGGTGCAGGGGGAGGGCGGCTTCAAGACCGCGCCTCGCGAGTTCCACGTGGCCCTCATGCAGGCGTGCCGCGAGGCGGGCGTGCCGATCTGGGACGACGAGGTGCAGACCTTCGGCCGGACCACCAGCATGTTCGCGTTCGAGGCGCTGCAGCTGGGCGAGTACATCGACGTGGTGACGGTGGGCAAGATGACCCAGGCCTGCGCGTGCCTCTACACCGAGGCGTTCAACCCCAAGCCTGGCCTGCTCGCCGGAACCTTCAGCGCCAGCGTCTCGAGCTTCCACACCGGCCTGAGCGTGCTGCGCCGCATGCAGTCGGGCGGCTACTACGGGCCGGACGGCCGGATCGCCAGGCTGCACGCCGCCTTCCGCACGCACGCCCAGGCCCTGGTGAACAGGCATCCGGAGTGGTTCCCGCCGGCCCGGCTGCCGCTGGGTCGCGAGAGTCGCCAGTTCGTGGGCGGCACGGGCGGCATGATGCGCCTCACCCCGTTCGGTGGCGACAAGGACCGGATCGGTCGGCTGCTGCAGAACCTGTTCGAGGACGGCGTGATCGCCTTCTCCTGCGGGCACGGCCCGTATCACCTTCGCTTCCTGCCGCCGATCGGCGTGATGCAGCCCGAGCACTTCGGCGAGGTGTTCGCGATCCTCGAGAAGAGCATGGCCCGCACGGCCTGAAACGAGAGCTCCCATGTTCCTCATCCGACAGGCCATGCCCGACGACCAGGCCACGCTGCTCAAGCTGGCCAAGATGGTGCACTTCCTGAACCTTCCGGCCGATCGAGACCTGATCGCGGCGAAGATCGCCCGCAGTCGCCGAAGCTTCGAGGGCCAGGAGGCGAGCGAGCGTGAGCGGGAGTACATGTTCGTGCTCGAGGATCACGACACCGGCGCCGTGGTGGGCACCTGCTGCGTCATCGGCCGGGTGGGCTGGCCGGGCTGGCCGCACGTGTTCCTGCAGGTGCGGCGCCGCGAGTTCTGGAGCCGCGACCTGCAGCAGGGCATGAGCCATGTGACGCTTGAGTTCGGCACCGAGGAGACCGGTTTCAGCGAGGTGGGCGGCCTGATCCTGGCGCCCGGCTACCGCGGCCACCGGGAACGGCTCGGATCGCTGCTTTCGCTGGTTCGATTCCACTTCATCGGGCTGCACCGCGAGCGGTTCCACAAGCGGGTGCTTGCCGAGCTCATGGGGCCGGTCACGCCGGACAGCCGCACGCTGCTGTGGGACTACCTCGGCCGCCGGTTCATCAACCTGAGCTACCAGGAGGCGGACCTGTTCTGCCAGCACAGCAAGGAGTTCATGACCAGCCTGTGGCCGCGCGGCGAGATCCACGCGAGCATCCTGCCGCCGGACGCGCGGGCCCTGATCGGCAAGGTGGGCGAGGAGACGATTCCCGCGAAGATCCTGCTCGAGCGGCAGGGATTCAAGCCCACCGATCATGTGGACCCCTTCGACGGCGGTCCGTATCTGGCGGCGCACCGCGACGAGATTCCGCTGGTGAAGGCCACGCGCAAGGTCCGGTTCGGCGGCGTGACGGCGAAGGGGCTGAAGCAGGTCGCCTTCGTGAGCTTCCAGTCGAAGGAGGGCGGCTTCCGCGCGGTGCGGTGCCCGTGCTCGATCGGCGCGGCCGGCGTGAAGGTGGGCAAGGCGGTGGCGGCGGCGCTGGGTCTCTCGCCGGGCGACCGCGTGGGTGTGACGCCGCTGCCCGAGCCCGTGCGACGCGGCAAGCCGCGTGGAGTGCGCTGAGCGATGACCGTGCCCGGTCCTCTGCGGCCGCCCTCGGACTTCGTGGCGGGTGAATGGAGGCCCGTGCCGGGCGACACGCTCGCCAGCCGCGACCCTGCCGATCCGGATCGGGTGATCTGGTCCGGCTCGCCGCGGATCGCGCACGTGGACCTTGCGGTGGAATCGGCCCGCGCCGCGTTCCCGGCCTGGCGTGCCATGGGCATGGAGGCGAGAGCGTCGCTGCTCCGCCGCTTCGCGGAGTGCTGCGGCCGGCATGTGGAACGGCTGGCCCGGACGATCACCTCCGAGATGGGCAAGACCCTTTCGGAAAGCAGGGCCGAGGCGAAGTTGCTGCAGGACAAGGTGGCCATCACGCTCGATCCCGCCACGCTGGCGAGGGTGCGCGACTTCGAGGTCGAGGCCGGGGCCGGCAAGGTCGGCCGCTGCCTCTTCCGGCCGCTTGGCGTTATGGCGGTGGTGGGACCCTTCAACTTCCCGGCCCACCTGCCCAACGGTCACTGGGTGCCGGCGCTGCTGCTGGGCAACACGGTGGTCTTCAAGCCCAGCGACCGCACGCCGGCGACGGGACAGGTGATGGCCGAGATCGCCGAGGAGGCGGGCTTCCCGGCGGGCGTGTTCGACGTGGTGCAGGGGGGTGCCGAGGTCGCCGCACGGCTGGTGGGGCACTCGGGCATCGACGGCGTGCTCTTCACCGGGTCCTTCCCGGTGGGGCGGCGCATCCTCGAGGCGAATCTGGACCGCCCTGGCCGCATGATCGCGCTCGAGATGGGTGGCAGCAACGCGGCCATCGTCTGGCACGACGCCGACATCCGACGGGCCGTGCTCGAGTGCATCCGTTCGGGCTATGCGACCACCGGACAACGCTGCACCTGCACGCGCCGGGTGGTGGTGCACGAGGCGATCGCGGAACGCTTCATCACCGCCTTCTGCAAGGTGGCCAGCACGGCCATCGTGGGCGCCGGTACGGATCCGGAGCCTGTGTTCATGGGCCCGGTGGTCTCCCGCGGGGCGCGTGAGGCGGTGCTCGAGCGGCAGGCGGCCCTGGCGCGTGCCGGCGGACGCGTGCTCATGGAGTCCGTGGCGCTCGATCGCAAGGGGTGGTTTGTCGGGCCGGGCCTGGTGCAGGTGCCGTGCTTCGACGCCGCGAGCGACTCCGAGACCTTCGGGCCGCTGGTGCAGGTGAGCGTGGTGCAGGACCTGCCCCGGGCGATCGAGCAGGCGAACGCCACGGATTTTGGGCTGGTGGCATCCGTGTTCACCCGCGACGAGACGGTATGGCGGGACTGTCTGGACGGTCTCCGCGTGGGCTGTCTCAACCGCGACACCGGGACCGCAGGGGCCAGCAGCAGGCTGCCGTTCGGGGGGCTGGGTCGCAGCGGCAACCTCAGGCCGGCAGGAAGCTTCGCCGTCGACCTGGGGGCGTATCCGCTGGCGAGCATGGAGGATCGTGCGGGAGCCACCACGGTGCCGCCGGGTCTGCGCGCGGAGGATCGCTGGCTGGCCTGACCAGGCCTTGGGCTACATCCGGAAAGCGCGGCGCACCGGGCCGCCGATCGGCCCAGGCAGAGCCTGGAGCAGACGCTCCAGCGTGGGTGTGTAGCCGAATCGGAGCAGCAGCAGCGACAGGACGGCATAGATCACCGTGGCGATCAGGCATTCGATGCCTGCGGCCTGCCGGACGCCCAGGGACACGCGTAGGGGCTCGGTGACGCTGTGAGCCAGACCGGCCGCCGCCACCGCGCTCAGCACCGCCGCCAAGGGAGTCGAGTAGAGCTCGTAGATGATCGAGCCCCGGGACATCCCGGAGTGCAGGAGCACTCGGAAGAGCTCGAACGTGGCTGCGAGCAGGCCCGCAGCGCCCACGGCGGCAGCCAGCACGATGCCCGACATCACGGCATCGAGGGAGAGCCAGATGGAGAGGACGCCGCCGATCGCAGCCCCCAGGATCTTCGGGACCGCGCGGAGAAGATCGAGCCGGATGGCAAGCTTCCAGTTGCGGACGCCCGCGATGGGAGCGCCCACCAGCTGAAGTGCCGTCGTGTAGATCGCCGCGACCGAGAGGATCAGGACCGGCCATCGTGCGTCAGCCCACCGCCCACCCCAGACGGCACGCTCGAAGGGCTCGAAGACCGCGGGAATGGACATGGTGATCAGGGGAATGAACACCATGGCCCCGTTGAAGACGGTGTGCAGACTTTCCCGCTCCCGAGCGGCGTCACCC
>CAIOTP010000047.1 GCA_903861235.1 uncultured bacterium
GGCGCTGCCGGCCTTCGACACCCGGAAGGCCCGCGACCTGTTCGCGGCGTACAAGGTGCTCACCCCCAAGGAGCTCAAGGCCCGCGCCGAGGTGCTCATGGAGCTGTACGTGACCGTGGTGGGCATCGAGGCCCGCACCCTGGCCACCATGGTGCGCACCCAGATCCTGCCCGCCGCCACCCGCGGCCAGGCGGAACTGGCGGACGCCGTGGGCGCCAGCCGCGCCGCAGGCGTGGAATGCCCCGACGAGGAGGCCGCCCTCCGCAGCTGGGTGCAGAAGCTCTCCGGCCTCCGCGCGGCCCTGGCCACGCTGGAGAAGGCCGAGGCCCGAGAACTGGACGACACCGCCGCCCACATGCGGCAGTGCCGCGAGGAAGTGGTGCCCGCCATGGCCGAGGTGCGGAAGTTCTGCGACAGCATCGAGAAGTGGACGCCGGCCGACCTGTGGCCGCTGCCCACCTACGCCGAGATGCTGCTCGATCGCTGAGCGGAGCCGATCGTGGTGTCCCCGCAGGGGCGGCCACACGGCCGCCCCTTTCACTTGGAATTTCCAGAATCGGTCCAATTCCCAATCTTCCCTTGCCCTCGCTCCGATCCGGGCTAGGTTGATCTGCCGGGACCGCCCCACCTGGGCGGGTTCCCCCCGGGTGAAGGGCCAAGGATGTTCACGCCGTCGTTCGCGCACAGGGCTGGAGACATGGCAAGGCTGTTGGCCGCATGCGCGCTGGCCAGTCTGTGGTCCGCCTCGGCCCGTGCCGGGGTGATCTGGGACCAGATCGGCGCCACCGGCTCCGACCTGCCGGCCACCGGTCCCGAGGGTTTCTATCGCTACGGTTCGCAGGTCTTCGCCGGCGAGCCGCAGTTCGACCTGATCGCGCTCGACGACTTCACGCTCGCGGGCGAGAGCCGCATCGACCGCTTCGAGGCGGTGATCCAGGGCTACGGCAACTGGAGCGGCACCGGTGCCATCCAGGGCTTCGTGGCGCGCGTGTTCGCCTCACCGCAGCAGGCCGCCGCGGGCTGGTCGAACGCCGTCGCCACGGTGCAGCTCACCGCGCCCAGCGCGTACACCGCGTTCGGCACCGGCCTGCTGTGCGGCTTCGATGTCGACATCACGCTCGGTGCCGGTCGCTGGTTCATCGGCCTGCAGGCCATCATGCCCGGCAGCGGGGGCCAGGTCGGCGTGGTCATCAGCACCCTCGGCGCACCCGCGCAGGCGTTTCAGGCGAACCCCGGCGGCGGGTTTAGCGTGCCCGGCAACCTGATCGAGCGGCCGGTGAATCTGGCGTATCGGCTCGGTGGCAGCGCGGTGCCGGGGCCGGGGGCGTGCGTGATGCTGGTGGTGGCGGCGGGCTTCTTGGAAAGGCGGAGGGTTTCGTGAACCGCGCGGCGTAGAAAGGCGCACCAAACCCGCAAAAATTCAACCCAGCCGTTTGGAATCACCCCCCATCGGGCTATCTTGCCGGGACCGGGCGGGGCGGTTCCATGTCGGAACGCCGTCACCGCGGTGAAAGGCACTGCCATGCGCACCATGACGTCGTCGTTCTGCAACCGGGTTTGTGGGTCGTTCGCCAGCGCGTTCGGTGCGGCGGGCACGTGGCCTCGACACGCGTCGGAAGCGGGGCGTGGGTCAAGGTCGCCGCGCGGTGGTGCGGTCGTGCTGCCGCTGCTTGCGCTTGTCGTAACCTGGGGGTTGGCCGGACGGGCGTGGGCGCAGGCAACGACTCAGATTGTCGGCTGGGGCTCCAACGGCGACGGCCAGACGACCACCCCCGCGGGCCTTGCCGACGTCTCGCAGGTCGCCTGCGGCTTTACCCACACCTACGCCCTGAAGAACGACGGCACCCTGGTCGGCTGGGGTGCCAACTGGGCCGGCCAGACGACCACC
>CAIOTP010000048.1 GCA_903861235.1 uncultured bacterium
CCCGGGGTGGTGGCCACGGTGGTGGCCCGCGCGCCGGAGGATCCTTCGATCTGGATCGAGGACGACCCACGCGTGGTCAGTCGCGGCGCCACCGAGGTCCCGGCGGACAAGGCCCTGAAGTCAGGCGCGGTGGTTCCGCTGCTGGCGGTGGCCCAGCGCGGCGAGCAGCGGGTGGCCGTGGCGGGCGGCGTGGCGTGGGCGCTCTCGCAGTGCGCGGCTGCAGCCGACGCTCGCGGAGGTCCGAGACACCCCGGCAACCGGGATCTGCTCGTGGGCACGCTGCGCTGGCTGGTGGGTGACGATGCGTCGGCCCCGACCTCCGTGGCGGCCACGTCAGGGCGAGGGCTCTTCGCGGTGGCGTGGCTCCCTGCGCTGGTGCTGCTGGGCATCCGCACGGGTGTCTCGGCATGGAGGAGGAGCTCATGAGCGGCCGGCGGATCCTGATCCTGCCCGCGGCGGTTCTGGGCGTGTCGCTGGCGCTCGGCTGGTGGTGGCGAAGCGAAGGCTGGCAGGGACCGCCGCGTCCCCTGTGGCGACAGCCCGTGGCCTCGGTGAACCGCATCGAGATCAAGGGTGGCGAAACCACATGGGTCTACGAGCGACAGGGTGACGCCTGGGTGCAGGTGCAACCCCACCGTCAACTTGCGGACGTGACGGCCGTGCGTCAGCTGCTGGCCGCGGCCGCGGACGCCGTGCCGGTGTATCGGCAGCCTCTGGAACAGGTGCCGGAGGCGGCACGTCTGCGGGCGCCCGAGGCCACGCTGACCATTCGCGGTGCAGACCGCATGGCCACGCTGCGGATCGGAGCCGGTCACCCGGCGGGTCTGGCGTGGGTGGCGGAGGAAGGGTCGGGCCAGGCGGGACCCTGCGATGCCGAACTCCGACGCCGGGTCCTGGCCGCGATCGAGGGGGCGTTGCTGGACGACCACCTCTTCGAGCTGGCCGGTGCCGACAGCGATCGGGTGCTGCTCCGCGTGGGCGGCGATCCGCCGGCGGTGCTGGAGCTGGAGCGCTCGCCGGCCGGGTGGCGCATGCTGCAGCCCTGGTCGTCGCGAGCGGACGCCGCGGTGGTGTCGGGTTTCCTGCAGGGACTGACCAAGCTGCGGGCCCAGGGCGTGGTGCAGCGGGACATGGGTGACGGCACGCTGCACGGCCTGAAGGACCCCGCGGCCACCCTCACGGTCCGCACGCTGGATCCCTCCAAGGGCTCTCCACGCGAGGAGACCGTCCGCCTGGGCGCCGATGCCGGGCAGGGCGCCCGCTTCGCTCGGATCGGCGATCGCCCGGCCGTGGTGCAGCTGGATGTCCAGGCCGTGTCGGGACTGGTGCCGCCGGCGGCGGCGTTCGTGGACCCTCGCGCGTGCGGCCTGCAGCCTTCGCAGGTGCGTGCGTTGAAGATCATGGACGCGGAGGGGTCGGCGCGGTGCGTCCTCGCTCGAACTCCCGAGGGCTGGACCCTTCAGCGTCCGGACACGGCGGTGCCGGTGGATGACCGCAACCTGGTCGAGCTGCTTCGGTCCCTCTGCGAAACGCGTGCTGCCGGCATTTCCGCCGATCCCGCGCGGCCCGAGTGGCTGGTGGGCGTGGTGGAACTGGAGGCCGACGCGGGGCAGACGCGGCGCGTGCAGGTCTGGCGGCTGCCCGATGGCCGCTGGGCCATGACGGACGGCGACGGGCCGGTGCGGGTCCATCCCGCCTCGCTGCCCATGCCGCTGGCCGCCACCGATCACCCGCCGAAGCGGTAGTGCAGCAGGGCGTCCGGGCCTCGCCGGCGCACCGAGAGCAGCCGCAGGGGAATGCCCTGCGCGATGCGCTCGGTCACCCGCCCGCGTGCCGGGCCCATGGCCTGCTCGTCGGCGAGCAGCCGAGGCCCCACGAAGACCCACGCCTCGTCGATCAGGCCCTCCTGCAGCAGCGCGCCGGTCAGACCACCGCCCGCCTCCACAAGCACGGTGCTGGCCTCGAACTCGCGGCGAAGCGCCTCGAGCAGTCCCTTGAAGTCGCTGTGCTGCTTCATGCATCCCACGCCCAGGTCGCCCAGGGCGCGCCGGTGCTCGCTCTTCTCGCCAAAGGCCTTGGGAAGCGTGGTCACCACGGTCCGGTGCTCCTTCGCGGTGCGCACCACCTTGCGGTCCAGCGGCAGCGTGAGCTCCGGATCCACGATCACCCGGATGGCGTTGCGGCGGGGCCGACCGCTGCGGCAGGTGAGCAGCGGATCGTCGCGCATCACGGTGCCGATGCCGGTCAGGACGGCGTCCACCCGTCCGCGCTCGCGGTGCACCATGGCGCGGCTGCGATCGCCGCTGATCCACTGGCTGTCGTGGCTGCGCGTGGCGATGCGACCGTCCACGGTCTGGGCCCACTTGGCGATCACCCAGGGCAGGGCGGTGGTGACCCGCTTCACGAACGGGGCGTTCAGATCACGGGTCTCGGGAAGGCTGAGCTGCTCGCAGGCGATGCCGGCACCGCGCAGCCACGCCTGGCCGCCCTGTGCCTGCGGATGCGGGTCACGCTCGCCGAAGATCACGCGTGCCACGCCGGCGGTGCGTAGCGCCTCCACGCACGGCGGCGTGCGGCCGTGGTGCGTGCAGGGCTCCAGCGTCACGATCACCGTGCCGCCGCGGGCCTTCATGCCGGCCCGCTTCAGGGCCTCCACCTCGGCATGGGCGCCGCCGATCCTCCGGTGGTAGCCCCAGCCCGCGAACGCTCCGTCGCGGTCCAGCACCACGCAGCCGACCATGGGGTTCGGTTCCACATGCCCGTGCCCGCGCACGGCCAGGCGAGCGGCGAGCCGCATGAGGTGAGCGAACTCGCTCACGACACCGCCTCCTCGACCGGCGACCTGTCGGCAGCGACGGAGGATGCGGGCGCCGGCGAGCCCTCCCATCGCAGCGTCGCGACCAGCAGGTCG
>CAIOTP010000049.1 GCA_903861235.1 uncultured bacterium
GCGAGGACCTGCCGGAAGATTGGAAGAAGTACATCCAGATCAACGCGGACTGGTACAAGAAGAAGGGCTGAAAAGCCCCGTCCCGAGGGTCCACGCGGCGTCCGCTCGTGCGGACCGCGGGCTCACTCGTCGCGCTTGGGAGCCGGCTTGTTCACCCCGGCGGGGGCGTCCGGCTTCTCCGTCCAGTCGTTCGCCCGGGGCCCCAGCTGCAGCTGGCTGACCATGGTCTTCCGATAGCCGAGCTTGCGGATGATCTCCAGCACGTCGGTCCAGGTGGGGAAGGTCTTGTGGTTCACGCGCTTGAAGGCGTCGATGGCCAGCAGGAACAGGAACTGCTCCTTGTTCATCTCGCCTTCCTCGGCGCTCTTCACGAAGTCGGTGAGGCGGCGACCGGGTCCGCGGCGACGCTCCAGGTTGGTGGCCGAGGGCGGCTGGAGGGCACGGCGGTCGATGCCGACGCGGCGGTCGACGACTTCGCCGTGGCCGACCGGGGGCTGCCCGTGGGGTGGTTCGTTCTGCTGCTGCATGGGGCCTCGTTCGTGAAGGGGTTCGGGCCGGTTCACCGCCCCGGACGCATTACACTCTATCAGGCCCTTCGAGGTCGCCCGCTTCCCCATGCACGAAGATCCTGACGAACGCCCCCTGCAACCGGTCGCCGCGGCCCTGGGATGGGTCCTGCCGGGCCTGGGCCACATGCGAAATGGCGAGATTCGACGCGGCGGGCTGGTCATGCTGGGGGTTCTGGGCATGTTCCTCGCGGGCGTGCTGGTGGGTGGGGTGGACTGCGTGGACCGGAAGGAGGACTTTCTCTGGTTCCTGGCCCAGTGCGGTGCCGGTCCCGTGGCCTTCGCCACCGACGCCCTGAACGCGTTCCTGGTCAAGAGCGGAAGGGTGGGCGAACTCCTGAACACCATGCAGCCCGACGGTTCGACCGCCCCGATCAGCACCTTCAAGGGCGTGGGTGGCGTGGGGGATGTGGGCACGCTCTTCACGGCCATGGCCGGGCTCATGAACGTGACCGCCGTGCTGGATGCACTTCGCGGTCAGCGGAGGGACGGCTGATGCAGCTCCTCGCCTGGATGCCCTTCGTGCAGCCCATGCCCGGTGCCATGCACTGGTGGTGGGCGTGGGTGGTTCCGATCGTGGCGCTGGTGAGCGTGACCTGGAAGGCCATCCGCCTGCCTTCCTTGGAGCGCTACTGGCGCGAGGTGGGCTGGATGTCGGGTCAGATCCTGCTGGGCATGCTGGCCCTGGCGGTCGGTCTCACGGTGCTGGTGCAGTGGGTGGTGCCGCTGCTGCCGGCCGACTGACGCCTGAGCGGCGTCGCATCAGCCACAGCGAGATCGCGGCCCAGGGCACCGCATCCACCGCCAGTCCACCGGGCAGAAGCCTGATGGCGGACCAGCCTCCGCTGCCCAGGCGGTCGCGACCCATGTCCATGATCGACCCCGTCAGATCCATGTCGGCTGCGGGTGGGAAGATCTCGCGGACATCGGTGGTGATCCATCCGCGGCCCATGGCCGGAAGCGGGAAGCCGCCGGCCAGGGCGGCCATGCGGGTGTTGGCCGGCAGGTCCTCCACCGGACCCCAGAGCTCGAAGGCCCAGGCAGGCGGGCGGAAGTCCTCCGGGGCCTCCCCCAGCAGCGGGCCGCTCGATCGCATGGCGTTCACCCACCAGGTGCCCAGGCCCTGGCTCTGGGCCACCAGCCAGGGCAGGCGGCCGCCCTGGAACCAGGTGTCCGAAGGCAGCGTGGCGCGGCCCAAGTTCGCCATCAGGCAGGCGGAGGCCAGCAGCAACGCCATGCCCGCGCCGAGCAGCGCCGAGAGCAGCAGCTGCGCAGCCCAGGTGGCGCCGCGACTCACGGCTTCCGCACGCCCTTGCCGGGCCGTGCTCCGGTTCCGATCGGCTTGGCCGCCTGCTTGCCGCGCAGGCGCCCTCGCTGCGAAGCCAGATCGTCGCGCTGTTTGCGGAACGCCTCGATGCGCTCCAGGCGCTCGCGCTTCTGCTGCCGCGCGGTGGCCTGGCGCTTGGCTTCGGTGGGCCGGCCTGCGGGCGGCTTCACCGGCTGCGGCACCACGCCCTCGGGCAGCGGCTTGAGGCGAGGATCCATGTCGCAGGCCTTCGCCAGCCGCTTCCAGCGGTCCACTTCCTGGCTGTCCACGAAGGCGAAGGCCTCGGCGAAGCCGGCATCTCCGTGGCCTGCTCGGCCCAGGCGGTGCACCAGATCCTGGTCGACCAGCGGCAGGTCGTAGTTCACCACGCATCGCAGCGCCGGCACGTGCAGGCCGCGGGCCGCCACGTCCGTGGCCACCAGCACGCGAAGGCGCCCCTCGGCCGCTCCGGCCAGCGCCGCCTCGCGTTGCTTCTGCGAGCGGTCGCCGTGCAGGCTTCCCGTGCGGATGCCGTTGCGGTGCAGCGCCTCGGCCACCCAGCCGGCGCGTCGGCGTGTGCGCACGAACACCAGCACGCCCGTGCGCGAGGCGTCCTTCAGCAGGTGCAGCAGCAGCAGGGTCTTCGAGCGGTCGTCCACGCCCCAGGCCACCGGCTCCGCGCGGGCCGCCGTGGTGCGTTCGCCGAAGCGGAGCGGCTCGCGGACCAGCGTGCGGACCAGCTCCTCCACCTGCCTGGGCAGCGTGGCCGTGTACATGAGGGTCTGTCGCTCGGCCGGGCAGCGCTCGGCGATGGCCTGCACCTGCGGCAGGAAGCCCATGTCGAGCATGCGGTCGGCCTCGTCGATCACCAGGAAGCGCAGCCACGCCAGCGAGCAGGCGTCCGCGTCCAGGAGTTCGCGCAGGCGGCCCGGCGTGGCCACCAGCAGGTCCACGCCCTTGCGAATGGCCTGAATCTGCGGGCTGATGGCGGACTTGCCGTAGGCGACGCCCACGCGGAGCACGGTGCCGCCCAGCAGGGCCTCGGCCTCGCGGCCGATCTGCTGGGCCAGCTCGCGCGTGGGTGCCAGGACCAGGGCCCGAAGCCGCTGCATGGCGTCCATGGCGCCACCGCGGACGCGGGGCGGAGGTTCGGTCCGCAGCTTGCGCGCGATCGGCAGCAGGAAGGCCAGCGTCTTGCCGCTTCCCGTGGGCGCCACGGCCACCACGTCACGGCCCGCGTGAGCCTCGGCCAGCGTGCCCGCCTGCACGGCGGTGGGCACCCGGATGCCGCGCCGGCGCAGGCCGGGCAGCAGCAGGGCGTCCGCGCCAAGATCCTCGAAGGTGCTCACGCGGCCAAGCGTAGCGGCGAGCCGCTCATGGCTTGCGAAGGGCCGGAGGCAGCTTGCCCAGACGCGAGTACTTCTCCCGGTACTTCGCATCCAGGCGCGTCTGGTGATTGCCCAGGTCCACGCGGCGGCCGTCGATGAAGGCCAGCAGCGGCTCGGCGGTCATCTCCATGGGCGTTCCACTGACGACCTGAAGGGTGGCGGACTTGCCCTTCTCCAGCGTGCCCAGCGTCTCGCCCGCGCCGCAGATCAGGGCGGGCTGCCGTGTGATGGCGGCCAGTGCCGCGTCCCGGGGCAGCCCGTAGGCCACGGCGGTGGCCGCGTGGTCGGGAAGGTGCCGCTCGTTGGAGGGCTCGCTGTCGGTGGCGATGCAGAAGGGGATGCCTGCCGCATGCAGTTGAGCCGGCAGCCGGTAGACCTCGTCGATCGCCCCACCGGATCGCCGAGGCAGGCGATGCACGCCCGACACGATCACCGCCACGCCGTGCTTCTGCAGCAGGGGTACGCACTGCTCGGCGCCCAGGCCGCCGTAGACGACCGGCTTCAGGCCGCGGCGCACCGCCCAGAGCACGCAGCCCTCGATCGAGCCCGGCGCATTGGCGCGGAAGACGACCGGCTCGCGGCCGCGGATCGCCTCGATCATGTTCTGGAACCTCAGGTCGCCCGGCGTGCCCTTGGGGTCGGCCTCGAAGGCGTCGACCCAGGCCTTCGCCTGGTCGAAGAAGCGGTCGATCTCCCGCAGCTGCTTCTCGGCGTCCTTCTTCTGGTCCTCCACGCTCTTGTCCATCCACGGCGCCACGATCGGCTGCGTGACCGGCCAGTTCACCACCAGCCCCGCGCGAGGGATCACCGTCTGATCCTCGCTGGTCCAGCCATCCAGCCGCATCACGCTGGCGTGACCGCCGACCACGCCTCCTTGGGGAAAGAGGCAGGTGTTCAGCACGCCGCCGGTGCGGGCCACCGGGATCAGGTTGCTGTCCGGATTCACCGCCACGCAGGCGCGGATCTCGGGGTGGTAGGCCCCGAACTCCACACGGTCGTCCGTGGCCGGCACCTGCAGCGTCTCCACCAGGCCCAGCTGGCTGCCGGTGTTCATGTAGCCCGGGAGCACCGTCAGTCCGGAGGCGTCCAGCGTCTGGCAGCCCGCGGGCAGCTGGGTGGGTTCGCCTTCGCCCACCGCCACGATGCGGCCCCGGTCGAACACCACATGGCCGCGTTCGATCGCCGCGGCGCCCGGCACCACGGTCTCGATGCGGGCGTTCACGATGGCGATGGGCGTGTCCTGCGGCGCGGCCGCGGGCATCTCGCTCTGGGCAAGGGCGGGCTGGCCCAGGGCCAGCAGCAGAAGCGTGGTCCAGCGGTTCATCGCGAGCCCTCCAGCATGATCTTCCAGCCTTCGGCGCTGCCGCCGCAGCCGCAGTCGCCAGGACCGATCGACATGGGATCCCGGCCGCGTGCCACCTCGTCCAGCAGGGCGGCACGACGCACATCCAGCATGCGGGAGAGCAGGGTGGGCTTCGCCTCCGGCGGTTTCGTCTCCTTCGGAGGCTCCGGCGCCTTGAGCGAGCCGGACTT
Organism: uncultured bacterium; assembly: GCA_903861235.1. Taxonomy (GTDB): domain Bacteria; phylum Planctomycetota; class Phycisphaerae; order Phycisphaerales; family SM1A02; genus SYAC01. Next base: position 4,794 of record CAIOTP010000049.1, read on the forward strand.
CTCGCCTTCCATCACCGCCAGCTCGATCAGCTTCGCGCGGGCCTTCAGGTCACGCTCGCGCATGGCCTGGGCCTGGGCGCGGTCGAACAGGCAGGTGCCCTCGATCCAGGTGCTCTCCGCCAGCGAGAAGCTCGACAGCGGGTCGCCGCTCCAGATCACGAAGTCGCCGTCCTTGCCGGGCTCCAGGCTGCCCACCCGGTCGTCGATCCGCAGCTGCTTCGCCGGGTTGAGCGTGACGAACTTGAGCGCCTCGTCCGGCGGGCAGTCGCCGTACTTCACCGCCTTGGCCGCCTCCATGTTCATGCGTCGGGCCATCTCGTCGCTGTCGCTGTTGAAGCTGACCAGCACGCCCACGTCACGCATGAGCGATCCGTTGCTCGGCACCGCGTCCATCACCTCCATCTTGTAGGCCCACCAGTCGCTGAAGCTGCTGGCGCCCGCTCCATGCCGCGCGATCTCGTCGGCCACCTTGTAGCCCTCCAGCACGTGCTGCAGCGTGCCCACGGTGAAGCCGAAGTCGTCTGCCAGCCGCAGCAGCATCAGGATCTCGTCCTGGCGGTAGCTGTGGCAGTGCACCAGCCGCTTGCCGGCCAGGATCTCCGCCAGCGTGTCCAGCTGCAGGTCGCGTCGCGGCGGCGTGGTCCGGGCCTTCGCGTCGGCGGGCAGGGCGTCGAAGGCGGCCCGCTCGGCGGCGTAGGCGCGGGCGGCGCGGAAGCTGTCGCGCAGCAGCGCTTCCACACCCATGCGCGTGTTGGGATACCGGTTGCGCGGGCGTGTCACGTTCTCGCCCAGCGCGAACTTGATGCCACCGATCGCGCCGGGAAAGCGGAAGTCCTCGGCGCCGCCACCCCACTTGAGCTTCACCACGCTGTTCTGTCCGCCGATCGGATTGGCGCTGCCGTGCAGCTGGTTGGCCACGGTCAGGCCGCCCGCCAGCTCGCGGTACCAGCCGCCCGCGTCGGGGTCGATGCAGTCGGCGATCCGGCACTCGGCGGTGTCGTTCTTGGTCCACTCGTTCACGCCGCCGTTGATGCCGGTGTGGCTGTGGCAGTCGATCAGTCCGGGCGTCACATGCTTGCCCGTGGCGTCGATCACGGTGACGCCGGCGGGGGCCTGCAGCGCCTTGCCCACGGCCTTCACCTTGCCGTCCACCACCAGCAGATCCGCGCCCTGCAGCCGGCCCTGCGGCCCGCAGGTCCACACCGTGGCGTTCCGAACCAGCACATCCTGGCGCTGGGGCGGTCGCTCGAATCCGTACTCACCCAGGGGCACCGTTCGGGGCACGAAGGCGAGCGGGTCCACGGTCTTCGCAGGCTCGGCCTTCGCGGTCTCCGAGGGCTTCGCCGTCTCCGCAGGCGTCCGCCGGGCCAGCGTGAAGGCGATCGAGCGGCCGTCGCCGGTCTCGGCGGTTCCGCGCACCTCGTCACCCACCACCAACGCCGTGCAGCGCAGCAGGCCGTCCACGCCGAAGGCCTCGCCCTTCAGGGTGAAGGCCACCTTGTCCAGGTCGAAGCTCACGCGCTCCGCCGCGTACTTCACCGGGTCGGGCAGCTTGGCCGGTGCCGCGGGCGCCTCCGTCTTTCCATCCGGGCTGGGCACGGGGGCGGGCGCCGCCGGGGCCGTCGGCTGACGCTCCAGATTCACGGTCTTCGCCTGCGGGTCGATCGATCCGGTCAGTTCCACCCCCTCGGCCTTGAGCGTGAAGGGACCGGCGAAGGCGAACTGCACCGGCCGGAACACCTCGCTCGGCGTGCCAGCCACCCAGGTGCGCAGCACGTGCGTCTTCTCCTCGAAGAGCGGTCCGTCGGTCACCATCAGGTTGGCCATGCGGCCCGGTTCGATCGTTCCGGCGATGGCGGCCAGACCCAGCTGCGAAGCCGGCCGCACCGTCAGGCAGCCCAGCAGTTCGTCTTCCGACAACCCTTCGCGCATCATGCGGCGCACACGGGCGGGAAAGTCGCCGCGATTCTTCAGTCGGTGCGTGCCCACGCTCGCATCCACGCCGGCATCCAGGAGCTGCTTCAGGTTGCGCGGGGCCAGGGCCCATGTGGCCAGTTCGCGCAGGCTCACGCCGTCGTCGGCGCGAGGGTCGGCCACGTCGGGCGTCTTGGGGAACTCCACGGGCACCACCAACGGCGCGCCGGTGGCCTTCACCTCGGCCAGCCTTCGGAACTCCATGCCGCTGCCCAGCATGCGGGGCTTCAGCTTGAACTCCGCCGCCACGCGGGCCGCACGAAGCAGTTCCTGCTCGTTGGGGGTGTCGAAGACCACCATCTGCGAGCCGTCCACGGCAGGCTGCAGCGCGGCCAACGCGGCCGAGGCCTGCGGCGGATCCTTGCCCTGCGGCGAGGCTTGCCACGCGGCCAGACAGGCCTTCTGCCACTGGGCGTCCAGCAGCGTCTGTCGCACCAGCGCGATGGCGCCCATGAGCGCGCCGGGGTACTTCGAGTCCTCGCCGCCGTAGTCGCCCACATGCGCAAAGGCCACGGTCTGCCCTGCGTCCGGCACGATCGCCTCGGCCTTGCGGTCCTCCTCGGCCAGCAGCAGCACGGCGGAGGAGCCGCGGAAGATGCCGGAGTTCGGATGCACTGCCGCCATCGTGAAGCCCATGTCGCGCAGTTCCTTCCTCGTGCCGGCAGGCACCGCCGGCAGGTCCGCCACCCGCAGTTGCGGCGTCACCTTGCGGTTCCAGTGGGCGCTGGCGTCGTCACCCAGGCTCTTGGCCGCGGCCTCGCTGTCCACCACCAGGCCCGCGTCGATCAGCCCTGGATAGATGGTGCAGCCCTTGGCGTCGTGCACCGCGGTGCCGGCCGGTGCCTTCACCTCGCCTGACTTGCCCACCGCGGTGATCCATCCGTTCTCCAGCAGGATGGCGCCGTCGTCGATGCGCTGACCGGGCTTCACCACCACCGTGGCGTGCTCGATCAGGTCGCGGCGAAGGTCGGCCGCACGCATGGCCACGGGCGGCGGGTCCTGGGCCAGGGCGTGGACGCAGACCAAGGACAGTCCCGTGAGCAGCAGGGCGGAGAGGGCGTTCTTCATGGCTTGGATTCCAACCGCGATGCTACGGCGGGGCTGCACCCCACCCTCCAAAAACGACCAAGGGCCCCCGTCGGGCCCTTGGCGATCGGTCTCGGGTTGTGTGGGCGCTTCAGCCGCCGTCGATCTCGTCGAGCATACGAAGAAGGGCGGCCCGGAGGCGGTCCGGTGATTCGTAGATGCCGTTGGCGATGGCAGCCTTGGCGGCCTCCACCTTGCCCTGGCGGACATCCGGCAGCTGACGCAGGCGGTCGAGGTGACGGGCGTGGTCTGACAACTCGACCCGATCCTGGCCCTGAAGCCGCGAGGTCGCCTGAGTGCCGGGGGCAGCCGCCGCACCGGTGGCCTCCAGCTGGACCCGTCCAATGGACGAGGGCATGGAGGCTCCGGAGTTGCCTGCGATGGGGTTCACTTCCGACATGACACACTCCGCACCGAGGTGGTCCAGATCCATTGGACCGACTCCGGCAACTGGCCTTCCGCGTCCTGCGGCAGGGATGGACTGGTGATCGCGAAACGCCGCGATCGCCGGGTAGCATCGGAATACCGAAGGCTAGCGCTTGAACGATTCCCGTACCAGTGCAGATTTTCCCAAAGGCCGGCTCGCCATGGTCTTGGGTCCGCATACCTCCAGCTTGGGACGGGCGGTTCGCGCTCTGGCGGTGCTCGCCGTCGCCACCTGGGCTTCGGCTCAGACACCTCCTGCCCATCCGGCCCCCAAGTCGCCGCCCGAGGACCCCTCCAAGCAGCTCATGGACCCTTCCGAGGAGGTGGATGGCAACGCCTTCGAGCAGCGAAGGACCGTCCCGGGCGTGGGCATCCCGGGTGCTCCGGCGGGACCCCGGGGTCAGCCTGCGGCGCCCGGTCAGCCCGCAGCCATCCCGCAGGGTCAGGGCCGCTGGGGTGTGGTGCTCGCCACCTTCAGTGACGATGGACACGAGAAGGTCGCCGCCATGGCCCGGGATCGCTTCGCCCAGGCCTATCCGGAGCTGGCCGAGTCCTATGTTCGCAGCACCCCTCGCGGCTCCGTGGTCATGGTCGGCCAGTTCAACGGACCTCAGGATCCGGCTGCCAAGCCCGTGCTCGAGAAGGTCAAGGAGCTCTCGCCGGACGGCCGGGCCAGGCCGTTCGCCAGGGTCTACCTGAGCCGAGTGCAGACCAGCAGCGAACCCACGGGGCCGCTGGATCTGGCCAACGCCCGCCGCAAGTTCCCCAAGGTCAATCCTCTCTTCACGGTGCAGGTGGCCATGTGGAGCGACTTCGAGAGCAACACCCTCCCCATGGAGGAGATCCGAGCCAAGGCCGAGGCCCACGCCCGCATGCTCCGCATGAAGGGCGAGGAGGCGTACGTGCGTCACGACGAGGACAAGCGCACCAGCATCGTCACCATCGGCGCCTTCGACAGCACCGCCTACGACCCCCGCAGCACGCTCTTCAGCCCGCCGGTGGAGCGCATCTTCCGACAGTACCCCACCATGCTGGTGAACGGCGAGGAACTGCTCCAGCCGCCACAGAAGGGCGCGCCGCCAGGAACGCCGGCCACCGCGCAGCCGGCGGTGCTCATCGAGATTCCCCCGTGAGCCGTCCCGTGTCGCCGCTGCTGGGCCAGTCGGGAGCGGTGAGGGCCTTCGGCAAGGCGCTCGGAGGCGAACGTGTGCACCATGCGTGGATCCTGCATGGTCCACGCGGCGTGGGCAAGATGTCGGCAGCCAGGCTCTTCGCAGGGCTGGTGCTGGATCCGCGGGCCGGTTCAGCCGAGCGCGAGGCCCTCGCGCCTCCCATGGGCACCGAGGAGTCCCACCTGCTGCAGGCGGGCACCCATCCGGACTTCACGGTCATCCACAAGGAACTTGCGCGTCACAGCGCCAACCGCGAGCTGCGCGAGCGCAAGCAGCTGAACATCCCGCTCGACCTGCTTCGCGAGACGCTCATCGGCGGCACCGACGGCGAAGGTCGAACCCACGATTCCGCCGCCTTCCGCACCGCCTCACGCGGTCATGGCAAGGTGTTCGTGATCGACGAGGCCGAGCTGCTCGAGGCCGAGGCGCAGAACGCGCTCCTCAAGACGCTGGAGGAGCCGCCGCCGCACACCTACATCCTGCTGCTGACCACCCGGCTCGACCGGCTCCTGCCCACCATCCGGAGCCGGTGTCAGCAGGTCGCGTTCGGGCCTCTCGATCCCGCGGCCATGCAGGCGTGGCTCGCCGGCGGCGCCCTGAAGGCCCAGGGTGCGGAGCGTGAATGGATCCTCCAGTTCGCCGAGGGCAGCCCCGGTGCGGCCCTGAGCGCCGAGCGGCAGGGCCTTCACGCCTGGTGGAAGGACTTCCAGCCCGACTTCACCCGCATGGACCGTGGCACGCTGCCTGGGACGTTGGCGGAGCGCCTGCATGACCATGCCTCGGAGCTGGCGGAGTCGATCGTGAAGGAGAACGAGTACGCCAGCAAGGAGGCCGCCAACCGCCTGGGTCTGGCCATCATCGCCCGCATGGCGGGTCTGCACCTGCGGCAACGGCTGGCGACCGCCTCGCTGGCGGACGACGCGGCGGCCATGGCGCAGGCTCTCTCCGCCATCGAATGCATCGAGCGCTTCGACGAGAACGTGCGCGGCAATGTGAACCCCAAGCTCGCGCTGGCAGCGCTGGTGGCCGAGTGGACCGGCTCCGCCCGGCGTCCTGAAGGCGCGGCGCGATGAGCGGCGGCGCACTGGAGATCGAGCGTGTCTGGCGGCTCACCGGAACGCCCGCGGTGCCTTCCCGTGCCGAGATCTGGCGGATCGAGCAGGGGTATCTCCCCGAGCACGGCATCCATGATCCGGAATTCTCCGAGGGCCGACTTCGGCGCGTGGAACACCCCGATGGCCGCGTCACGCTCCTGCACACCGTCAAGCGGGGCACAGGCGTGGTGCGACAGGAGACCGAGCGTCAGATCACGCCGACGGATTTCGATCGCCTGTGGCCCCTCACGCAGGGTCGGCGTGTTCGCAAGGTCCGTCACCGCGTGCCGGAGGGTGCCCTGACCTGGGAGGTGGACCAGTTCCTGGACTGGCCCCTCTGGATGGCCGAAGTCGAGTTGCCGTCCGAGCACCACGCCCTCTCGGTGCCCGTCTGGCTGCAGCCGGTCCTGGGTCTCGAGGTGAGCACCGATCCCCGATGGCGGAACCACGCTCTGGCGCTGCACGGACCTCCCTCGCGCTGAAATCGGCCCAAATCCCGCGGCGTGCTACCATTCCGCCCTTCGAGGCAACCATGGCCAACACCCTTCGCTGCTCCGTCGTCACCCCGTCCAGCGTCGCCCTTGATCAGGAGGCGACCTACGTCTCCTTCCAGGCCTTCGACGGCCAGAAGGGCGTCATGCCCGGCGCCAGTCCGTTCCTCACTCGCCTGGGCACCGGCATGCTCACCGTGAACGGCGCCAAGGGCTCCACCTCCATGGTGGTGGATGGGGGCTTCGCCCAGATGCAGGGCGACACCCTCACGCTGCTCGCGGACACGGCCACCGCGGCCGATTCGATCGACGCCAAGGCCGCCGTCGCCGAGCTGCAGCAGGCCAACGCCAAGGCGCTGGGTGGCGGTGGCACCTCGCCGACCGCACGCGAGAGTGCCGAGCGGGCGCAGGCCCTTGCCCACGCCAAGGTCGCCGCGAGCCGCGGCCGGAAGAGCTGACCTTCCTTTCATGAGCGGCACGGAAGCCACGGAAGCGATCGAGGGCGTGCAGGCCGAACCGGCCGGCGTGCCCTGTGCCGACCAGCCGCTCACGCTCCGGATCGAGGCGGTCCTCCTGACCAACGATCGTCCGGTGACCGAGCAGAAGATCGTGGAAATGCTGGGACTGAAGAGCACGGGCAAGGGCAAGGAGTCCGCTCCCGCGCAGGTCCGCGAGACCATCGACCAGCTCAATGCCGACTATCAGGCTCAGGGCCGCGCCTTCCGGATCGAACGGCTGGCGGGCGGATTCCAGCTCCTCACGCTGCCCGCCTTCGGGCCGTTGCTCGCCCGTGTGCGTGGTCTCCGGGCCCAGGGTCGTCTCACTCCCGCCGCGCTGGAGACGCTGGCCATCATCGCCTATCGCCAGCCACTGCTTCGCTCCGAGCTGGAGGCCATCCGTGGCGTGGCCTGCGGCGAAGTGCTCAAGAGCCTGCTCGAGCGGCGTCTCATCCGCATCACCGGTCGCGCCGAGGAACTGGGCCGACCCATGCTGTACGGCACCACGACCGAGTTCCTGAAGGTCTTCGGGCTCTCCCGCATCGAGGACCTGCCGCAGGCGAAGGACCTGAAGGCACCGACCGCCTGAAAAACGATCCGAGCCTTCGCGAGGAAGGCTCGGGTCGCAACGGGGAGTGGTTCACTACCAGTCGCGGCGCCCCCCGGGCACCTGCGACCGAGGTCTCAGTCAGTCGTCGTTTCGCCTCCGGCCCGCCGAGCCCATTCCAGCGGCAGCGAGAAGGATGGCCACGGCACCCGGCGCGGGCACCACGGATCCGCTCCACAGGCCGGTGAACTGCACCGTGCTGTATCCGGAGAGCGTGAACTGCATGCGGTAGCCCACGGTCTGAACATTCGGGCCGTTGGGGATGAGGCCGGTCCAGGTGTTGCTGGAGGGGCCGAAGAAGGTGGTCGAAGTCGTGCTGGGCACGGCTGGATCAAGCGTGACCTTGGTCACGCCGTTGATCTGGCCTTGCCAGAGGCCGGGGGCCACGGAGCTCATCGAAGCCGTGCCGCCACGATCCGAGGTCAGCGTGCCGGACAGATTGGCGAAGCAGCTCAACTGGTTCGCGCCCGGTCCGGCCGTGACCGGCGACGCGAAGGACACCACGATGTCGAACGTCCTGGCGGACGCCGCGGCGTTCGTGATGGTGAAGCCGTTGGTGATGAAGGTCGCACCCGGGAGAGCGCCTGTGTCGTCACCGACCAGGTCCCAGTCGATGAACCACGAGCGGCTCGGGCCGGCCGTGAGTCCGCCCATGTAGCTGTATCGACCCGGGTCATCGGTGGGCAGACCGTTGGAGGTGTTGGTCTGCGTGGCGAAGCCGGTCACCGAAGCGGCCACCGTGAGCAGTGGTCCCGCCAAGGCGGTGGAGGCGAGCCCGATGGTCAGGGCAGGCAAAACGAAATGTCGGTGCATCTTTCCCTCTCCTTGCTACGGCCTCACCTCCGCTAGGGCTTCGGTGGGCCGATGTTCCATGGTCAGTTCCAGGTGCGGATTGAAAAGCCGCCGTTCTGGAAAAGACCCCAATCAGTCGTTCTCGGTCCTCCGTCGATTGCGGCCACGAATGCCGGCTGCCAGGCCGAGAAGGGCAGTCGAACCCGGTCCAGGAACTGCGGACATGTCCACGACATTCAGGGAGCCCGAGATGGCGGCCTGGTCGCCGGCGGACAGGACGAATTCGAACCGGACCTTGATCTCATCGCCCACATGCACGGAGGCGGGCAGAGCCTCGGGCGCGATTTCGGAGCCAAAGCTGGCCGTGAACCAGTTCTGCGAATTCGCCGCGGCGGCCAGCTGGAAACTGCCCGCCGGACCGCCTGAAGTTGATGGCACGAAGGACTTGATCCGGCTCCCGCCGAGCCAGCCCGAGTAAAGGTCGCCAGCTGCGGTGGACGCAGCCATGACGCCATTACGGTTGAAATCGCTGACGACGATCGAGAATGATCCGAAGAGGCCGGCAGCCGCAATGTTCTCGGACGCAGTGATGGAAGCCTCGAAGACAAAGGTCTGAGCGATCGACCGGGTGTTGGTGACAACCCGGGACACTGAAACCATGGCAGCACTGGCAGGCGCAGCAAGTCCCACGACCGAGGCCACAGCCAGCAGACCGATTCCCGCTCTTCGATGCATTCCCATTTTCCGCCCTCCAGAGGCACTGAACCTCCAAGGGAGGCCGCCTCTTTGAACAAATGAAGACCCTCCCACCTGGCACGAGCCGGGTGGCCACTCTCCCAGAGGCGGTACGGAAAGACCGAACCCCCTCCCTCCACAAGTCCTTACGTGTGATGGCCCGAACCCTGTTGCATACCGCCGGGAAAATTCAGGCGAAGTGGGGGTCCACCGGCTGCTCGACCCTGGGTTCCGAGTCCCTTTCCGGGGTTATCCAGGCGTGCAGGGCCTCCCGCATGGCGTCGGTGCTCTCCGCCAGCCGGATGGCCTCCTTGAGCGGCTTGATGTGGCCCATGGTCTTCCCGTACCAGCTGATCCGCTTTCGCATGGTGTCGACCGCGTGTCGACCCGGCACATGGCGGTCCAGCAGATCCAGGTGTCGCAGGATGACCCGGCACTTCCGATTGAACGAGGGCTCCGGGGCCGTCTCGCCGGTGCGGATCAGGTGCCACGCCTGCTGGAACAGCCAAGGCGTGCGAAGCGCGCCCCGACCGATCATCACGCCGGCGCAGCCGCTCTGGCGCATTCGTGCGGGCACATGCTCGGCTTCGGTGATGTCGCCGTTGCCGATCACTGGAATGCGCTCCACGGCGGCCACCACCTCGCCGATCCGGTTCCAATCCGCTTCGCCGCTGAAGAGCTGGCAGGTGAATCGCCCATGCACCGTCACGGCCGCGATTCCAGCCTGCTCCAGATCACGCGCCAGCGAAGGGGCCACGAAGTGCTCGGGGTCCCACCCCAGCCTGACCTTCGCCGTGACCGGCACGCGGCCGTTGGAGTGCCGGTCCACCGCACGCACGATGCGCTCCGCCAGTTGCGCGGTGTTGCCCGGATCGCACAGGAGCAGCGAGCCGCCGTTGCGCTTGGCCACCTTGTCCACGGGGCAGCCCATGTTGATGTCGATCAGGCGTGCGCCATGCTCGATGGCCCAGATGGCCGCCTCGGGCAACGGATCCGTCCAGTTGCCGTAGAGCTGCATGCCGCACGGCTGGTCCAGGCCGTTGGTGCTGGCCAGGTCCAGGCTCCGGCCGGTCTCTCGCAGCAAGGCATGGCAGTTGAGCAGGTCGGTGCTGGCCAGCCCCACGCCACCCTGCTCGCGGCAGAGAATCCGGAAGGCCAGATCGCAGTGTCCCGCGATGGGCGCGAGCAGCAGGGGCGTCTCCAGGGTCAGGGAACCGATACGCAGCACGAAACGAGTCTATTTCCGGTCCATGCGCCACCCAAGCGCCCGACACGCGGAAAATGCTTGACCCTGGGTGGGGTCAGGCCGGACAATGTGGCGTTCCCTCTCCAGGATCACCCACATGAACCTTCATCATCCTCTTCGAACCCACCTGTCTGTCCGCGCGATTGCCCGGCGATGGTGCCTCGCCCTCGCGATCATGAGCGGCCTGGGCCTGCCGGCGTTCGCCCAGTCCAACTGCGTCGAGGATCTCGATGGCGATGGTGACGTGACGGCCGGCGACATCGGCGTGCTGCTCCTGAAGTTCGGCCCTTGCGAGACCGAGCCGCCTGGGCCCTGGTACACGGTGCTCGAGCAGGCGCCGGATCCGGCGGTGGTCACGGATGCCCTGGCTCGGAACAGGATCATCGCCACGGGCCTGCCGTGGCGCGTTCGTGACCAGGTCACCGGCATCGAGATGCTGCTGGTGCCGGCTGGCTCGTTCACCATGGGGCGCAGTCCCGGTGACACCGAGGCATATTCCGACGAGGACCCCGCTCATCCGGTCACGATCAGTTCATCCTTCTACCTGGGTCGATACGAGGTGACCCAGCAGCAGTGGGTCGATCGTGTGGGCAGGAATCCGAGTCACTTCAAGGGCAGCATGTCCCTTCCGGTGGAGCAGGTCAGTTGGGAGGATGCGAAGTCCTTCTGCGACGAGCACGGCCTTCGACTGCCCTCCGAGGCGGAGTGGGAGTACGCGTGTCGAGGCGGATCGACCGGCTCTCGCTATGGCGCCCTGGGTGATGTGGCGTGGTACGCCGCGAACTCGGGGGGTTCCACCCACGCCGTGGGCGGCAAGCTGGCCAACGGCTACGGCTTCCACGACATGCTGGGCAACGTGTGGGAGTGGACCGCCGATCGTTACGGCGACTATTCCGCCGCGTCCGTGACCGACCCCAAGGGCGCCACCAGCGGCAGCTACCGGGTCCAGCGAGGCTGCTACTGGGGCTATGGTGCGGACACGCTGCGCGCTTCCAACCGCGGCATGTCGTCCTCGGTTGGCCGTTTCGGCAACATCGGTTTCCGGGTGGCCCGTCAGCCCTGAGCACCGCGGATCAGGGAGGTGACGCCGTGGTGTTCACCGCCGACTCGAGCCGATAGAGGCCGATCAGGAACGAGCCGGCGCTGAACGGCTCCACCACCAGTCGGCCGCGCACGGTGCCGAAGCTGATGCTGTGCCGCGCACCGAGCTTGACGGGCTCCGCCAGCACCGCCTCGATGCAGTCGAAGGGTGTGGGCGGCAGTCCGATGCAGCAGCCGTCCCACCGGTTCTTCATGACCAGGAGTTCGCGCGTCTGCTCGCCCCAAAGGGGCGGCGCGAGGAAGCCGCTGATCTGCACCCACTGTCCGTTCAGGAAGGCGATGTGTGGGGGAGGCTTCAGGCGACCGGCCGCGGCATCCATGGTCTCCATGGCGCTGGCGAGCAGGGGCCACGAGATCACCAGGGGATCCTGCTCGCTGCCGCTTCCGGTGACCGTGAAACGCCCGTCGACCAGCATGGATCCGTCCGGGCGTCGATCCAGCGGAACGCGGGTCGGCGAAGGCGAGGGCAGGCCGGCAGGCGATTCGGGCGCCGGCGGCCTCGGGAGGGCAGGGGTCGCGGCGGGTCGCACCACCCTCTCGCCTCGATCGGTTTCCGCCGTCACCTGTGCGGGGCCGGTCCAGAGCGCAGCGATCCCGCCCGCCGCCACCACGCCGATCAGGAGCGCCCAGATCCACCTCATGCCGGTTCACCGGACAGGTTTCGAAGGACGACATCGTGCACCGAGCGCAGCGGCAGCGGCGTGGTGTCCGGAATGAAGGCTCCCTCGGCGATCAGCACGGGCTCCAGTCCGGCGGCGGGCGTGGAGCGACCGTGCGTGCCTCGAACCCTCGAGGCATCGAGTGGCGTGAGCTTGAGGAGCGCCCGGAATCCGAGCGCCTTGCGAGCCAGGAACCAGCCGGTCCGCAAGGTGGCTGCGGCCCCCGACACTTCACGGAGCAGCTCGCAGGGGTCGTATCCCGGCTTGCGATGAATGTCCACGGTGCGCGCGAAGTCGGGGGCATCCTCGTCGAGGCGCCACCACGGATAGGCGAACCACGCTCCCGGACTGGGCACGAGCACCAGGTCCCCGCTGCGCGGGTGATCCAGCTCCAGCCGTGCCAGGTCACGACCGTCCACCACCTCCTCGACACCCGGCAGGCGCGCCAGCACCTGGCGGGCACGGGCGGTCGCCGACGGGTCCCGGGTGTAGACATGAGCCACCTGGTGGTCGCACATGGCGAAGGCGGGACTGCTGTTGAGATCCAGCTGTTCACCGCCGAATTCGCGCCGGACCGCCAGCAGTCCCGCCTCGCGGAGCACGCGGTTCGGATGGATCGCCTGAGTGGCCGCCTCGATGCCGTATTCGCTGCACAACACCACGCGTGCGCCGTGCTCGTCCGCGGCACGCAGCAGGAAGCTCAGCACGCGATCGAGCTCCCGAAGCTCCGTGGCCACGCCCGGTCCGTCCGGTCCCTCGCGCTGCAGCACGTAGTCCATGTGCGGCAGGTAGGCGATGGTCAGGGCCGGATCGTGCCATCGCATGACCCGCGCCGCGGCCTGGGCGATCCACTCGGAGCTGCGGATGTCCGCAGCCGGACCCCAGAAATGGAAGAGCGGGAAGGGGCCCAGTTCATGCACCAGCCGGTCCCGAAGCCCCTCGGGCGTGGTCAGGATGTCCGCACGCTTGCGGCCGTCGGCCGCGTACTGCGGACGCGGCGTGACCGTGAAGTCGGCGCTGCTGAACATGTTGAACCATCCGAACAGGTTGGCCACGGTCAGTCCTGGGAATCTCGCTCGTGCCGTCTCCCACACCATGGGTCCCTGCAGCAGGCGGTTGGACTGTCGCCAGAGCCTCACCTCGCCCTGCTCACGATCCATCCACCCGTTGGCCACGGCACCGTGGTGGCTGGCGGGGCGGCCCGTGAGCAGGTCGGCCTGTGCCGTGCACGTGACCGCGGGGAACGGCGGGCGAAGTGGTCGCACGCCGCCCGCAGCCCGGGCATGCTCGCGGAGCGAAGGCATCTCGGCCTGCACATGTCGGGGCGAGAGGCCCGCCACGATCACGACCAGTGTGCGATGGGCGCCACACGGATGGGGCCGATGCATGTTCAGGACCCCGCGATCAGGCGCTGCAGGAACCGCGTGAGCAGGGCGCACCCCGCGGCGATCAAGGCCAGGCGCGCGTGACCGAGCAGGGCCAGGCTTGCCGCGTCGATCAGGGCGAGCGTGGCGATCCACGCCATGACGCCACGGGGGCCGCGGCCGGGCTGGACCAGGTCGAACATGCCCCGGACCACCCACCAGGCTGCCGCCACGACGAGCGCTCCGTAGAGGGCCAGACGCAGCCCGCCGGTGGGCAGCAACAGGGCCAACGCGACGGCGCCCAGCGGCATGACCGCCGCACCACCCATGATGGCCGCGGCCATGGAGAGCGTGGCGCCATCCTTCATCTCCTGATCCTCGGGCTCGGCCTCATGGCGTGCGGCCAGCGAGATGGCCAGCGTGCATCCCGCCAGCGGCAGCGCGAAGAAGGCCAGCACCGGCCACCTGGGCTGGTTCCCCGGCGCGGCGGCGATGGCCACGATGGTGGGCACCAGTGCACGGCAGATGGCCATGAGCGGCGGCCCCACCAGCGGGCTGCGATGCATCATGTTGTACGCCTGCACGCAGGCGACCAGCAGCAGCATCCACGGCACCGTGCGTGAACCGGTCCAGGACAGGGACACCACGCCGGAAGCCAGCAGTCCCATGGCCGCCAGGATGGCCGAGTTCTCCGAGATGACGCCGGAGACGATCGGCCTTCCGGGGCGTTCCCTGCGGTCGATCGGCTGGTCGAAGTAGTCGTTCATCATCATGCCCGCCAGGTAGATCATCACGCAGCCGGTGGCGGCGGTGATGGCGGGCTTCACGGCCACCAGGGGATCCACGCACGAGTACATGGCCACGGCCATCCCCACCATGGCGTTGGTGGCCACCGTGGGCGCATTGGAGATGCGCATCAGCCGCAGCCACGCCAGGAGGGTGCTCGGTCGCGATGCGGCGGCCGCGGCAGGGTTCATGGAAGCGAAGGTTGGGCGGAAACGCCCCGCTTGGCAAGCAGGCCCCGCGTGTGCAGGATCTCCCGGGCGATGCCCGCCTCCAGGCTCTCGGCAGCCTTGCCGGGGAGCCGCGACCAGGCGTAGGTCTCCACCTCCACGAAGGGGGGTTCGGGCAGTTGCGCCATGGCCTCCAGCGCAGGCTCGATGCAGGCCTGCGTGGTGCGCAGCCCCTCGAAGGCCTGCAGGAAGACGGGCACGTGAAAGTGACACCGCCACGGCTGCGAAGGGCGGGACTCCAGGAAGTCGTCGATGTCCGCCCACACACGCGGCTCGGCATCATCTCCGGTCACCACCTGGTGGAGCCACCGTGGCTCGCTGAACCGGGCGAGCGCAGCCAGCTCCTGGGCGGTTGCGCCGCCCGAGAGCGCCGCCGACACCTGCACGCGATGCACGCCCACGCCTGAGCGTGAGCAGGCGCGAAACGGATGCTCCGGCGCCTCGCCCATGACCGCGGCATGACACAGATCCACGCAGGCTCCCAGATGGCGGGACAGGCACGCATCGCCCTGCCGGGGTCGCAGGCAGTGCTGCATGAATCCGCAGAGCTCGTCGAAGGTCTGGATGGCGCACCCTGGCTCAGGCTCGAGGTCGAGCGTGATCCGCAGGCCGGACCTCGCCTCGATGCGAGCCAGTCCGCGTGCCACCTGTTCCAGCTGGGCCGAGGCCAGGCCCACGCTGGCCCCGCAGCCTTCCGCGCTGAAGCGCGGCCGCCAGCCCAACGGAAGGGTGGTCATGCTCGCGTGCGCCGTGCCTCGGGGAAGCAGGCGGGGCAGCAGTTCGGCGGCCGCCAGCGTGTAGAGCGCGCGACGGGCGTTCGCCCAATGCGGCTCGTAGACCTGCGTCTTGACCCGCTCGGCGGAGAAGTTGCCATAGGGGAAGGCGTTTACGGCGGCGATCTGCAGTCCGGCCTGCGCGAGATCGTCCCGAAGTCGGTCCGCCTCGTCCGGACGCTCGGTCAGCTGGCGCACCGTCTCGGCGGAGAGCCAGACGCCCAGAGGCAGCGGACCACCACCGACCCGCCGTGCCACCTCGGCGGCGGATCCGAGAAGGCTCGTGCGCAACTCGGCCAGGTTGCGACCGGGATGCACGTTGGTCGCGTACCCGACGGGGAGCATGGGTTCAGGGCGCCGGCGGTGTGGTGCCGGACGCGGGCTGCTGCAGCGCCTTGGACACGGCGGCGTCCATGCCCAGAGGATGGCCCATCCATGCGATGCGTCCATCCCGGCCGATCACCATGGCGCAGGGAATGGATCGCTGGCGTGCGGGCACCAGCCACTCCTGCAGCATGCTCTGGTCGCCGTCATAGGCCACGCGATAGCCCATCACGTCCTTCTTCTTCTCGACCATGGCTCGAACCTTGTCCAGCCGCGTGTCCGGCTTGCCCGGCTCCGGTGGCGCGCCGCGTTCCATGCCCGCGACGCTGATCACCACCAGTTCGGGATGACGCTTCTGCACCTCGGTCAGGTGCGGCATGGCCTGGATGCACGGGCCGCACCAGGTGGCCCAGAA
>CAIOTP010000050.1 GCA_903861235.1 uncultured bacterium
CGCGCTCGCCGTCCAGCTCCAGCACGATGCGCAGGGTGGTGTGCGTGGCCGGATGCTGCGGACCGAAGTTCAGCACCCACCGGTCGGGGGTCTGCACATGGTCCTTCAGGTACTCGGTGCTCTCCACGTCGAGGCCGATGGTCTCGTCGGGGCTGAGGGTGTAGGGCATCGGGCCGAGTATAAGCACGGCTCCGCGGCGGGTCGCCCCCCAGGACACATTCCGCGGCGGCTCGCCTTCAGGCCCGGAAGAGCGCTCCCATGCGCCGGCCCATCATGCCGGCGGCGGCCAGCAGCGTGACCGCCAGAAGGGCCATGGCCCACACCCCCATGGCGCTGCTGATCAGTTCCCCGTCGCCCAGCCGGTCAAAGAGGGTGTAGATCGCCTTCGTGATCGGGTAGTCGCGCTCCCGCTGGGCCAGCAGCAGGCTGTCGCTCACTTCGAGCATGCTGAAGCTGAAGGCGAGCAGAGCCCCCGCGAGCACGCTCGCCCCCACCAGCGGCAGCACCACGCGCCGGTTCATGGTCCAGCGGCTCGCTCCCAATCCCAGGGCCGCCTCCTCCAGGGTCACGCTGGTCTGCTGCAGGCCCGCCGCCGCACTCCGGGCCACGTAGGGCAGCCTGCGGACGGCGTAGGCGGTGGCCAGCAGCGGAAAGGGGTTCGGATCCGCACCCAGGATGTCCACCAGCGGGCGCAGCGGCGCCTGCCGAAGCCAGGCGAACCAGCCCTCAGGCAGCACGACCGAGGCGGGCCCCTCCATCCAGGCGGGCATCCGACCACCGAAGGGCCACTCCAGACTCATGGCCACGAAGCCGAAGGCCATCACCAGGCCCGGCACCGCCAGCGGGAGCATCATCAGCGCGTCCACCGCTCCGCGTCCTCGGATCCGCCCCCGCACCACCAGCCGGGCAGCCGCCAGCCCCACCACCACGGCGGCCAACGTGGCCAGCACGGAGAGCAGCAGGCTGTTGCGGATGCTCCCCACCGCCAGCGGATGGGTCATGGCCTCACGCCAACCATCCAGCGTCCATGCGCTCGGCAGCACGGTGCCGTGCCACTGCCCGGGCGGCGTCAGGCTGGCCAGCACGGTGCCCACATGCGGCAGCGCGGCCACGCACGCGAAGCCTCCGAGGCCCAGCCAGCACGCGGCCAGCCGCCAGCCGCGCACCTCGATCTCGCGCCGCTGCATCTGCGCCTTCGCCTGCAGGGCCTCGGGTCCGCCGGCGGTGGCACGACGCCCCAGCAGGTACATGAGCATGGCCACGGTCAGCATGACCGCCACCAGCGCATAGGGCCTGCGGCTGCTCTCCATGTCCTTCAGGCCCTCGAAGATCTGCACGCTGGTCACGCTGCGGTACTCGAACATGAGCGGCGTGCCCAGCTCCGTGAAGGCCCAGATGAACACGATCACGCCGCCGGCGAAGGCTCCCGGGCGGATCAGCGGCAGCGTGATGCGGCGGAAGCGTGTCCAGGCCCCAGCGCCCAGTCCCGCCCCCGCCTCCTCCATGGCCGGATCCAGGTTCGCCAGGGCTGCGGTCAGGTTCATGAGCACGATCGGATGGAGCGCCAAGGTCTCCAGCA
>CAIOTP010000051.1 GCA_903861235.1 uncultured bacterium
CCCACTCCGGGTGGCCCACGGCGTGCAGCAGACTGGCGGACACGCGGGCCGCATGACGATCGCCCAGCGTGGTGATCACGGGCACGCCCATCCAGAGCGCCTCGCAGGTGGTGGTGGTGCCGTTGTAGGGCACGGTGTCCAAAGCCACATGCACCGCACGGTACAGACCCAGATGTCCCTCACGCGAGGGGAGGTGGGACTGGAAATCCAGGCGATCCGGCTCGATTCCAGCTTGAGCCAGCCGCTGCCGGATCGTCCGGCGGACCTCCGGGTCTGCGAAACGACGCGCCTTCAGGAGCAGTCTGGCTTCGGGGACCGCCTGCAGAAGTCCGCCCCAGAGTTCCGCGGTCTGGCGGCTGATCTTGTTGGCGTTGTTGAAGGATCCGAAGGTGAAGGGAGCGTCCTCCGACGGCATGACGGGCTCGGGCGCCTGCATGGGCGGCGTGTAGCAGAGGAAGCAGGGGTCCAGGCGAAGCAGCTTCTCGGTGCAGAGGTGCTCGCTTCCGGGCGGATCGGTGATGGAGTCCACCACACGCCAGTCCATGGCGGGCAGGCCGGTGGTGTTGGGGTAGCCGATGGCGGTGATCATGACCGGTGCGGGCTTGCCGGCCAACGCGGCCAGACGCCCGCCCGCGGAGTGGCCGGAGAGCTCGATCAGCACGTCCAGTCGCAACTCTCGCAACGCACCCTCGAGAAGGGCGTCGCCTGCACCCGCCGCCTCGTGCCAGGCCTGGAACAGGGACCGCAGTCTGCCCTGGACCGGATCCTTGGACCTGATCCCGCCGGTGTGGATCGCGACCATGGTGCAGTCGGCCGGCCGCGCAGCGAGCAGCGCCTCCACGAAGTAGGCCACCGAGTGGTCGCAGAGATCCGGCGAGAGCACGCCGACCCGAAGTGGGCGGTTCGGATCGGTCGCCGCCGCCCCGGATCCGGAGGCGAACAGGGATCCAAAGGTGCGGTGGCGATCCGCCAGAGCCTCGGGTGGCCCGGACAGGTAGTTCGCGGTCAGCAGCAGATTGGCCCAGAGCAGCGGGTTCGAGGGCTCCAGCGTCACCGCCCGTTCCCCCTCGGCCACGGCCTCCTCGATCTGGCATGCCTGCTGCAACGCGAAGGCCACGGCACCGGCGGCCTCCGCGGAGTTCGGGGAGAGGGCCAGGCCCTTCCGGGCGGCCGCCAAGGCGTCGCTTGGACGCCGCAGGAAGGCATAGCCCGTGCTCATGCAGGTCCACGCAGGTGCCAGCCGCGGATCCAGGTTCACGGCGCGCTCCCACTGGGCCACGGCGTCGGCAAACCGGCCGGACTCCTTCAGGATGATCGCCAGGTTGTGGCGCAGGATCGCCGCGTGGGGTTCGGCCTGCACCGCGCGTTCGCTCGCCACGGTCGCACCCGGCAGATCCCCGGAGCGCATGAGGAGCATGGCGAGCAGGTCGAGCGCCCCGGGATCACGTGGCTTGAACTTCAGATGGGTCCGCACGGAGGAGATCGCCTGGGCCATCTGGCCCGCGGCGAGCATCTGCATCACGCGTGGTCCCAGGGCGTCAGCCATGCCCCGCTCCGCAGGCGAGGGCCCAGCATGCGCGGACGGCCTTGTGGAACCGCTCGCCGTAGGCGGCGCGGTCGCAGAGCGGCGAGGCCTGCATCCGCGTCCGCAGCGAGCTCCGCATCCGGGCCAGACCCGCCCGGTCCGCGGCCAGTGCGGCGCCGATGCGTGCGAAGTCGGCGGCATCCTTCGCCACCCACTCCGGGTGGCCCACGGCGTGCAGCAGACTGGCGGACACGCGG
>CAIOTP010000052.1 GCA_903861235.1 uncultured bacterium
ATCGAACCTCGCCCTTCATGCGGTCGAGCACCGAAGCAGCCAGCGTCTCCAGCCCCTCGCCCGTGTGGGCGCTGACCGCCATCAGCTCCGGTTGCCGCTCCCGCCACCAGTCCAGCGGATGGGCCACCTTCGCGGGTCCCGTGGCCGCGTGGAGTCGGTCGACCTTGTTCAGCACCAGAAGCCGGGCCGGCTCGGTGGCGCCGATCTCGTCCAGCGTGTGCTGCACCACCTCCAGGTGCCGTTCGGCCGCGGGATCCGCGGCGTCGATCACCAGCAGCAGCAGGTGGGCGTGCACCGCGTCCTCCAGCGTGCTCCGGAAGCTGGCCACCAGGTGGTGCGGCAGGTCGCGGATGAAGCCGACCGTGTCGCTGAGCATGCACGCGTTGCCGCCGCCCAGGTTCCACTGCTCCACGCGCGTGCCGAGCGTGGCGAAGAGCTGGTCGTTGGCGAAGGCGCCGCCGCGCGTGAGCGCGTTGAACAGCCTGCTCTTGCCGGCGTTGGTGTAGCCCACCAGACCCACCGTGAAGTGCTCGCCGCGGCGCGACTGCACCTCGCGGCTCTTGCGGCCCGCGATCTCCTCCAGCTCGTCGCGGAGCCGGTCCAGCCTGGCCTTCACCAGCCGGCGGTCGATCTCCAGCTGCTGCTCGCCCGGACCGCGCGTGCCCACGCCCACCGGCGCCCCGCCCGTGACCTGTCCCAGGTGCGCCCACATGGCGCGCAGCCGCGGAGCCGTGTACTGCAGCTGGGCGATCTCCACCTGCAGCTGGGCCTGCCGGGTGGTGGCACGGTGCGCAAAGATGTCCAGGATGAGTTCGCTCCGATCGAGCACCTTGCAGCGGATGGCCTCCTCGAGCCCCTGCACCTGGCTCGGCGAGAGGTCGTTGTCGAAGACCACCACGCGGGCCTCGAGCGCCGCCACCATGGCCGCCAGCTCCTCCACCTTGCCCTTGCCCAGGTAGGTGGCTCCGCGCGGAATCTTGAGGTTCTGCGTGAGTTCCCCCACCACCTGCACCCCCGCCGTGTCGGCCAGGGCCCGCAGCTCCCCCATGGGATCGGCCTCGTCGATCTCGCTCCCGGGCAGGCGCACCTGCACGAGGATCGTGCGCTCCGAGAGGATGCGCGACTCCGAAAGACCCGTTTCCATGGGACGCTCATTCTAGGATGGCACCGTGAGCCGCCACCGCCTCATCCTCGCCCTAGAGACCAGCTGCGACGAGACCGCCGCCGCGGTGGTGGCCTGCGATGGCGGCGCCATCCGCGTGCTCGGTGACGCCGTGATCACGCAGGATCAGGTGCACGCCACCTATGGAGGCGTGGTGCCCGAACTGGCCAGCCGCGCGCACCTGGAGAAGCTCACCCCCGCCATCCGCACCGCCATGGAGCGCGCCGGCGTGGCGGCACAGGATCTCGACGCGGTCGCCGCGGGACATCGTCCGGGCCTGATCGGCTCGCTTCTGGTGGGCGTGAGCGCGGCGAAGGCCTTCGCATGGAGCATCCAGAAGCCGTTCCTCGGTGTGGACCATGTGCAGGCGCACCTGGCCGCATGTCACCTCGGCGAGCGCCCCCCGGCGTATCCCGCCGTGGGCCTGGTCGCCAGCGGTGGTCACACGCATGTGCTGTCGCTGCAGGATCCGCTGCACGCCACGCTGGTGGCCCGGACCCGGGACGACGCCGCAGGCGAGGCCTTCGACAAGGCCGCCTCCATCCTGGGTCTGGGCTGGCCCGGCGGACCGCACATCGAGCGACTGGCCGCGTCAGGCGATCCCGATGCCCTGCCGCTGCAGGCCGGACGCTTCGCGGGAAGCGAGGACTTCAGCTTCAGCGGACTCAAGACGGCGTTGCTGTACGCCGTGCGGGGCGTGCCCCAGGCTCCCCATCGCCCTCCCCGGCCCGAACCTCCGTCGCTCGACGACGCTCGCCGCGCCGACCTCTGCGCCGCGTTCCAGCGCGCCGTCGTGCGCTCGCTCGAGCGCGGCGTGCGGAGCGCCGTCGACCGGCTGCGGCCCCGCTCGCTGCTGGCGGGTGGTGGCGTCATCCGCAACGGCGCGGTGCGTGCCATGCTGGAGCAGGTGGCCGCCGACAGCCAGGTCCCGCTTCACCTTTCGGCTCCCGCGCACTGCACCGACAACGCGGCCATGATCGGCGCCCTGGCCGCGCTCCGCCTGCAGGCCGGTCAGGCCGACCCCCTGGACCTCGCCTCGGAACCCCTCTCGCTGATCGCCCGCGCATGACCTACCGACCTCCCTTCGTCAGCGACCGATTCGCCCAGATCCCCGGGCCTCACCCCGCCACCCTCGACGAGGAGGAACTGCTCAAGGCCTGCGAAGTGGAGATCGGACGCGTCAGCGGTCCGGGCGGACAGAACCGAAACCGGCGCGACACCGCGGTCTGGATCCGCCACCGCCCCAGCGGCATCGACGCGCAGGCCACCGAGCGACGCAGCCAGTCGGAGAACCGACACATGGCGCTGAAGCGCCTGCGTCGCCGCCTGGCCGTGGAACTGCGGACCACCGTGAACCGCGACCGACCGGGCATCAGCGCGCTCTGGAAGTCCCGGCGTCAGGGCGACAAGATGAGCGTGAACCCGGACCATCGCGACTATCCGGCCCTGCTCGCCGAGGCTCTGGATCTGGTCGTGGCCCGCCGCTTCGACCTGGCCGGTGCCGCGGGCATCCTGGGCATCACCATGAGCCAGCTCAGCCGCCTGATCCGTCACGACAAGGCCGCCTTCGCCGCGGTCAACCAGGGTCGCGTGCAGGCCGGCCTGGCGCCGCTCCGCTCGTGAGGCGGGGCCCCGGCGCGTTCGACCGCTCGGCCTTCCCGCTACCCTGCCCGGATGCAGCTGCATGAACGCATCCGAGAGCTCGTGCAGCGGGAGCTTCCCTCGCTGACGGCACTGCGGCGCGAGCTGCACCAGCAACCCGAAGTCGGCTACGAGGAGGTGCGGACGGCCGAGCGGATCCGGAAGGAACTCGATGCCGCGGGCGTCCGTCATGCGGACGGTCTGGCCGGAGGAACCGGCACGCTGGCGCACCTGCCGGGCGGGAATCCGGGCGACGCGGCGATCGCGCTGCGCACCGACATCGATGCGCTGCCCATGGAGGACCACGGCGACCAGCCATGGAAGAGCCGGGTGCCCGGACGCGCGCACGCGTGCGGACATGACGGGCACACCACCATCGCCATCGGCGCGGCTCGCGTGCTGGCGGCGCTGGCGAAGGAGCATCCGCTGCCCAATCCGGTCACCCTGCTTTTCCAGCCTGCGGAAGAGGGCGGCAACGGCGGCGACCGCATGGTGAAGGATGGCGCGCTGGACGGACGGGTGCTCGGACCGCCGGTGGACCAGATCTACGGTCTGCATGGCTGGCCTTCGCTGCCGGTGGGCACGGTCGCCTCGCGGCCGGGACCCATGCTGGCCGCGGCCGAGGCGTTCGAGATCCAGGTGCGCGGCGTGGGTGGCCACGCGGCACTGCCGCACCTGGCGCGCGATCCCGTGGTGGCGTCCAGCGCGATCGTCCAGAACCTGCAGAGCGTCGTCTCGCGCGCGGTGCGACCGTTCGACGCGGCCGTGATCTCGGTCACCGCGTTCCAGGCGGGCAGCGCGTTCAACGTGATTCCGGAGGAGGCGAATCTGCGCGGCACGATCCGCTGGTTCCACGAGGAAGTCGGCGCCC
>CAIOTP010000053.1 GCA_903861235.1 uncultured bacterium
AACAGGGTGGCGGCGATCCTGAGCCTGGTCCTGGTGCGCAACACCGGCATGGGCTGGGTCGATCCGGCCATCGCCCTCCTCATGGCGGGCTGGCTGGTCTGGAACGGCTGGACGGTGGTCCGCGCCTCGCTGGGCAACCTGATGGACGAGCAGGACCAGGGGGATCGCACGCAGGTGGAGGCCATCCTGCAGCGGCATCGCGAGGGCCGGCCACCCGTCATCTGCGGCTTCAGCCATGTGCGGAGCCGTCACAGCGGGCGGGAGCACCGGATCGAGTTCCATGTGCAGCTGCCCGCGGCCACCGACCTGCACACGGCGCACGAGATCTCCACGGAACTGGAGCGTGAGGTGGCGCAGGCGCTGGCCGGAAGTGCCATGGCTCATGCCGAGCCGTGCGTGGACCAGGTCTGTCCGCGGTGCCGCGGCACGCCGACCACGCCGGACGTTCGCTAGATTCCCGACATGGCTTCGCGCACCCGTCGTCCGCCGGCGACCGATTCCTGGGGCGGAGCCCCGCTGGACATCGAGAGGATCCGCAAGCTTTGGAAGCCTCGCCGTGACGCCTACGCGCGGGCCCTGCTCTACGAACCGGTGCGCATCCGCATCCATCGCGCGTTGACCTGGCTGGAGCACGCCCAGCGGTGCGATCCGTCGCGGGATCTCGACGCCCGTCTGGTGGCCCAGTGGGTGGCGCTCAACAGCCTCTATGGTCGGTGGGACCCCCGAGCCGGTTCCCCGCGTGGGGACCGCGAATGCCTTCGTGAGTTCACCGATCAGATCCTGCTGCATGACCACGACGGTCTGGTTCCCGCCGTGCTCCAGGCTCACGCGAAGCTGGCCGTGAGCCTCTTCGAGGATCGATACCTGTGCCGGCACTTCTGGGAGGAGCCGTCCTCGCCGCGCGGTCGCGACCGCAATCGCGGTCCGCTCTTCGCGGCGGAGGCGGCCAAGGACCAGCTGCGCGAAGGTCGCCATGCCGCCGTGCTGGCACGCCTGCTCGACCGCATCCACTTCGTCCGGAACCAGCTTGTCCATGGCGGCAGCACCTACGGCGGCCAGCTCAATCGGACGGCCGTGCGGCGAGCTTCCACCATGCTGGAGCACCTGCTCGCATGCTTCCTGCAGGTGCTCATGGAGCACGGCTACGTGGACGACTGGGGCGACCTCTGCTACCCGCCCATCGAGGAACGCTGATCAGCCGGCCTCGGGCCGGGGGTCCTCGGGACGGAGGTCGCGGCGATTGCGTCTTCCTTCCTGCCGGGCACCGGCGCGGTGAAGCGCCCCCGGACCGAACCGCGCCGCCGCAGCGTCCGCCACGGCGTCCACCGCCCGTTGACGCGACTCGCCCGGATCGGTGAACAGCGACGGCGCCTCGCTCCCGGGTGCATCCACCGAGACGCCGACCCCGAGGAGTCGCAGGGGGCCGGGGTTCTGGCGCAGCCATGCGTCGAGCAGTCCGGCCGCCTCGCGCCAGATCCGCAGCGTGGTGTCCGTCGGCTGCGGCAGCGTGATCTGGCGTGAGCGGGTCACGAAGTCCGGCGTCCGCAGCTTCAGGCTGATGCAGCGCGTCATGCCACCGTGCGCGCGAAGGCGCATGGCCACGCGCTCGCACTGCTCCTGGAGCACCGCGCGAAGGGCTTCGGGATCCGCCAGGTCGCTGTCGAACGTCTCCTCGTGCCCCACACTCAGGGCCTCGCGTTCAGGGACCACGGGCCGATCGTCCACGCCCAGGGCCAGCAGTCTCCAGGCCGCGCCGCTTTCGCCGAGCATGGACCGGATCTCCGCTTCGCTGCGGCGTTGCAGATCGTGGAAGGTGTGCACCCCCATGGCGTGCAGTCGCGGCGCCGTCCGCGGCCCCACGCCCCACATCCGCTCGATGGGAAGGGGCGAGAGCGTCTCCACCACACGCTCCGGTTCGATCACGGTCAGGCCGTCGGGCTTGTGCATGTCACTGGCGATCTTGGCCACGAACCGGCAGGGAGCCACGCCCACGCTCACGCTCAGGCCCAGCTCGTCCCGGGTGCGACGCCGGATCGAGGTGGCCATGGCCAGGCCGGGTCCGAGTCGTCGCTGCGACGCGGTGACATCCACGAACGCCTCGTCCACGCTGATGGCTTCGACCAGCGGATCGTGATCGGCGAGGATCCTCATGAAGGCCCGGCTCAGTTCCGCGTACCGATCGAAGCGCGGCGGCCGGACCATGGCCGACGGGCACTGTCGCAGTGCCTGCTGCATGGGCATGGCGCTTCGGCAACCGAACCGGCGGGCTTCGTAACTGGCCGCAGCGACCACTCCGCGGCCTCCCGATCCACCGACCAGCACGGGCTTCCCACGAAGCGTCGGGTCGTCCAGCTGCTCCACGCTGGCGAAGAAGGCGTCGAGGTCGGCATGCAGGATGCATCTGGACCAGGGGGTCACCCCCGGATTCTGGCCTTCCAAGGACCCTTGGGGGTCGATCTCCACGAAATTTGGGGACTCGCTTGGTCCTGTTTCCCATTCTCCTTTCAAATTTCCCTTGACAAGAGCCGGAATTGGGCGAGATTGCCTGTACCAAGGGACAACCTTCCCTTGGGGAGTGTGGCCATCGGGCTGTCGGTGCCGACCGACCGCCCGAAGTGGGTTGTTTCATCGGCACCCAGTTCCCTGCTGGGCATTCAGCAAAAAAGGGCGTGGGCGCTCGGCATGCACCGGGCGACTCACGCCCTTGCTGCTTTTTGGATCCGCAAGGGATCTTCGGGTGGTGTTCGCGCTCCTCGTAGGATGGCTTCATGCTCATCGCTGATGGAGAAGCGTTCGGACCTGTCGCCTCGGCCTGGATCGAGTTCCTGGGGCACCTGCATCCGGTGGTGCTGCACTTTCCTCTGGCCTTGGTCATCGTCGGCGCCGTGGCCGTGATCTGGAACTGGCTCCGCGGCGAGGAGGGTGTGGGCGAGTTCGCCTTCCACTGCCTGTGGATCGGTGCCGCCATGGCGGTGGTGGCTTCGGTGAGCGGTTGGTTCTTCGCCGAGCATGAAGCCGGCGAGGAGGGACTGGAGTTGCACCGCTGGTTCGCCGTGGGTGCCACCGGTGCCGCGGTGCTGGTGGCGGGCCTGGCCACACTGGCCCGGACCGACGACCGCCCGGGTCTGGTGGCGATCACCCGGCTTGGTGCGTTGCTGACGGCGGCTTCGATGGCTTTCGCCGGACACCTCGGCGGCAACATGGTCTGGGGTGACGATGCCGTCACCAAGCCTCTGTGGGCCGCCATCAGGGCATCCTGGGGCGGCAGTGACGCGGCGGCCGCCAAGGCCGAGCCGTCGAAGCCCGCGGAACCTCCGAAGCCGGTCGCTCCGGCGAAGCCCGTCGAACCACCCAAGCCCGCGACCCCGGCCAAAGCCGTCGAACCCGCGAAGTCCGCGGCTGCGGCGAAGCCGACGGAACCCGCGAAGCCGGCCGAAGCGACCAAGCCCGTGGAGCCTGCGAAGCCCGCAGCACCTGCCGCCGACCCCAAGGCCGAGCGGCAGATCTCGCCGGGTGCGGTGGCGGACGAGGTGCCCAAGCCTGTGCCACCCAAGGAGCCGGTGAGCTACAAGAAGCACCTGCTGCCGCTGCTGAAGGACAAGTGCTTCGAGTGTCACAGTGGCGAGAAGCCCAAGGACGGCGTGGGATTCGATCACATGGAGGAGCTCATCAAGAGCGAGGGCAAGAAGGCGGTGATCTTCAAGGGCGATCCGGCGAAGAGCATCATGTTCACCACCGTCATGCGCCCGGATTCGAACAAGAAGCGCATGCCACCGCCCAAGACCGGCAAGCGGCTCACGCCCGAGCAGGCCGGCCTGATCGAGGCCTGGATCAAGGAAGGCGCCAAGCTGGACAACTGAGCCCGACGCTCAGTCGCCCAGCTCTGGTCGCGGCCGGATGCACAGCATGAGAAGGGCGGCCGCCACCGCCAGTGCGGCGAACACGGCGAAGATGCCGTCGAGCGGCACCTGGGCGTCCCGCAGGCGCCCGAAGCCCCAGTCCGCCAGCCCGCCGCAGCTGATGCTGACCAGATTCATCAGCCCGTATCCCGTGGCGCGGAGCTCGGGCCGGGCGATCTGACACAGGATGGGCATGTTGTTGCAGTCGAACAGGCCCCACCCCAGGCCAAAGAGCAGCAGGAAGCACACCGCCACGCAGAGCGTGGACGCGTTGCCCACGCCGAACAGCGCCGGTGCCAGCAGGGCGATTCCAAGGGCGCTGGTGAAGATGCGGCCGCGGTCGCTGCGGCGTCGCCACGCGTCGGCCATCCAGCCTCCCACGAGCACGCCCGCGATGGCGCCGCCGCTCAACCACACGGAAGCCGAGACGCCGGCCAGGCCCTGGGTGATCTTGAATCGCTGCTTCAGGATGGCGGGCATCCAGTCGCGCACTACCCAGCCCGGAAGGGCAGGCAGCGTGAAGCACGCCACCAGCAGCAGGAAGGGCACGCTGGTGAGCAGGTCACGCAGCGAGGCGAGCAGCGGCGGCCGGACCGGACTCCGTCCGGGCGTGGCCGCAGGTGGCGCCGGCAGGAGCATGGACAGCGGCAGCGCATAGAGCAGGCCTGTCAGACCCGCGGCGCGAAAGGCCCATCGCCAACCCAGTGCGGGCGCATCCGCCGCGTAGCCGCCGAATCCCCCCAGCATGGTGCCCATGACGATCGCCATCTGGTGCAGGCCCACGGCGCGCGAGCGCGTGGTCGGTGCGTGGTGGTCGGTGATCAGCGCGAGCGCCGCAGGAATGTAGAAGGCTTCGCTGATGCCCATCAGGGTGCGGGTCCAGAGCAGTTCCTGATAGGTCGCGGCCGAGCCGGTGAACCAGGTGACGGCGCTCCAGGCCGCCAGACTGGCCACGATGGTCCCGCGGCGCCCGAAGCGGTCCGCCACCAGTCCACCGAGCGGGCTGAGGAACGCGTAGACCCACTTGAACTGGCCCAGCATGAGCCCCCAGTTGGCCTCGGTGCCCACGTCGGAGATGTCCTCCATGACGGAGAACTTCATGGAAGCGAGCATCTGCCGGTCCAGATAGTTCAGCAGCGCCACCGGCCAGAGCAGCGCCACCGCGAGCCATGCGGCACGCCATGCCGTTGAAACAGGAAGGCCGGGCATGCCCGCGATTGTCGCAGAGGCACGCCCGGCCTGCCGAAGCGTCGGTATGCGGCCGGTTCAGGTGCCGTAGCCGAGCAGGACCAGCGAGATGTCCGCGCCGGAGATCTCTCCGTCGCCATCCAGGTCGCCCGCGGAGTTGTTCGGGGTGTCCCAGAGGCCCAGGATGAAGTAGACGTCGTAGATGTTCACCGAGCCGCTCAGGTTGACGTCGCCGCGGGCGCGCTCGCACGAGTCGAGCTGTCCGTTGCGGTTCGCATCGGCGGCTCCGCCGGCGATCTCGACGCTGTCGTCGATGCCGTTCTGGTTGCAGTCCGTGCCGGCGGCCAGCGGGGCGGTGTCGCCCATGGCGATCGCTTCCTGCGCGTCCTCGGTCTCGAACGCGTCGACGCGCCAGCCGTCGAGGGTCCGGGTCTCGATCACGACATCCTCGACCTCCATGTCGACGTCGAACTCGGCGGTCACGCGGATGTTTCCGCGGGTCAGGGTGGTCTCGTCGGCGAGGGCGGCGGCCGTTCCGAGGGCCGCTGCGGACAGCACGGCAAGCGTGAGAGTGTTTCGCATTGGGGGGCTCCTTTTTTGGTTCCGGGTCTGCCGCCATTCCGAGCGGCTGGACAGAGGATTTCGGATCC